>CAMBHQ010000214.1 GCA_945867245.1 uncultured Porphyromonas sp. | reverse complement strand
GGCTCTGCTAGCGAATAGCTATAGCATACGGGCCGCCGAGCAGCAGCTACGGGCAAGCCGAGCTGGCTATATGCCTTCGCTGAGTATGTCTCTAGGCTATAGTAATAACTACTATCGTATCCTAGGGAATGAATACGCAGCCTTCAACTTGCCTTTCCGAGAGCAAATACGTCAGAATGGTAGGTCTTATATAGGGCTTAATCTAAGTATCCCTATTTTTGATGCCTTCCGTACGCGTACTCAGGTGCGTCAGGCTCAGCTCAATCTGCGCGAACTGCAGGCTACACGTACCAGCCTTACGGCTCAGCTACGTAGGGAGCTAGAGTCGGCACAGCTGGCAGCACAACTAGCTAAGCGCAAGATAGAGGCAAGCCGTGCTGCGTATGAGGCAAGCCGCATTGCCGAGGAGTTTGCTGAGGGCAATTGGCGTGTAGGGCGTACTACTATGAACGACCTTAGCCAAGCCCGCAATAAGAGCATAGTAGCATCACTAGAGCTACTACAGGCCGAGTATGATTACCTCCTCAAGGCCGAGCTATTGCGCTACTATACTATAGAATACTAACAACTTAGTACAAAAAATAAGGGCTGCACCCGATAGCGGATGCAGCCCTTATTGTATATAATGCGTTCGTTAGCCTAGGGCTTACTTTACGCGAGCACGACCATAAACGGCTAGTGCGCCT
The DNA here is from genome assembly GCA_945867245.1 of uncultured Porphyromonas sp. Taxonomy (GTDB): domain Bacteria; phylum Bacteroidota; class Bacteroidia; order Bacteroidales; family Porphyromonadaceae; genus Porphyromonas. Next base: position 2,242 of record CAMBHQ010000214.1, on the reverse strand, counting down.
AGCTCTTCCTCGATGCGGAGGAGCTGGTTGTACTTGGCCATGCGGTCTGTACGGCTGAGTGAACCAGTCTTGATCTGACCAGAGTTGGTAGCTACTGCGATGTCTGCGATTGTAGCGTCCTCTGTTTCGCCCGAACGGTGGCTCGTTACGCTAGTGAAGCCGTGGCGGTGTGCCATCTCGATAGCGTCAAGCGTCTCGGTGAGTGAACCGATCTGGTTAACCTTGATAAGGATAGAGTTAGCGCAGTCCTCAGCGATACCACGGCGTAGGTACTCTACGTTCGTTACGAAGAGGTCATCACCTACGAGCTGTACCTTGCTACCGATCTTAGCCGTGAGCTTCTTCCAGCCTTCCCAGTCGTTCTCTGCCATAGCATCTTCGATAGAGTCGATAGGATACTTCTCTACGAGGCTAGCGAGGAACTCTACCTGCTCATCGATAGAGCGCTTAGCACCGTTAGGGCCTTCGAACTTAGAGTAGTCATAAACGCCATCCTTGAAGAACTCGCTAGATGCGCAGTCCATAGCGATAGTGATATCCTTACCTGCTACATAGCCAGCCTTCTCGATAGCTGCTAGGATAGTCTCGATAGCTTCGTCAGTACCACCAGCGAAGTTAGGAGCGAAACCACCTTCATCACCTACTGCAGTGCTGTAGCCCTTGCTCTTGAGGATGCTCTTGAGCGCGTGGAAGATTTCTGCACCATAACGTAGAGCTTCGCGGAAGCTAGGAGCGCCTACAGGACGAATCATAAACTCCTGGAATGCGATAGGAGCGTCAGAGTGGCTACCACCGTTGATGATATTCATCATAGGTACGGGGAGCGTGTAGGTGTTGGTACCACCGATATAGCGGTAGAGGGGCAGACCTAGGTACTCAGCAGCAGCCTTGGCTACAGCTAGAGAAACACCGAGGATAGCGTTAGCACCGAGGTTGCTCTTAGTCTTGGTACCATCGAGCTCAATCATCTTAAGGTCAATAGCACGCTGTTCGAGAGCGCTCATACCATAGAGGGCAGGAGCAATCACGTTGTTGATGTTTTCTACAGCCTTTAGGGTACCCTTACCGAGGTAACGAGCCTTGTCGCCATCACGTAGCTCTAGGGCTTCGTTTTCGCCTGTTGAGGCACCGCTTGGTACAGCTGCACGACCGATGACACCACTAGCGAGGTGTACGTCTACTTCTACGGTAGGGTTACCGCGTGAGTCGAGGATCTCTCGACCGAAAATCTTTACAATATGCATACTTTAGTTCTTAATAGAAGTATTTCTTTAATTCAAGCACAAAGGTAGTAAAAATCGGGCAATTAGCTAAGGGAGTATGAGTCTCCCACCTCTGCTGAAGGCTCTGGCTTGGCTTTGGCTTGCAGAATGGTGATTGGGTTGTGTGCGTCTAGGGCAATACGCATCTCGCTGTGGATGTGCCAGCCCACCTCTGCGATGGCTGAGCGGAAGAGGTCTAGCGTCTCCTCCGATACCGAGTTGAAGACAATAACACCACCCTCTGCGATATGCCCTACAATCTTGTGGACGAAGTCATTCATCTTGCCTCCGTGTCCACCTATGAATACAGCTTCGGGGCGTTCATATTCGCTGATATCTACCTCCATAAAGTCCCCAATGTGGTACGTTATGCCAGGCGTACCGAAGCGACGGCTATTGGCTGGCATTAGCTCTGCGCCCTCCTCTCGTATCTCGAAGCTCCGTACATGCAGATGAGGGAATTGTAACTTCGCCTCCACCGATACCTAGCCAGTACAGAAGCCTACGTCCCATAGGTAGCGACGACGATGTAGCTCCAGCATCGATAGGCTGAGCAAGCGGATAGGCATCTTGGTAATCATCTTGGCACGTCCATTCAGGAGGTGAAAGTCCCCCTCGGGCAAGCCTAGCGGAGCCGCATATTCGAGTGGCTCTGTGGCTTCGATGATAAGGCAGTTGGGCTGCTCAAACTCACGTGTGGCAACCTCCGATAGTGGGAGCGAATACAATTCCTCACGCTCTCCGCCTAGCCTTACGCCTATATGCATGCGGTACTTATCATAGCCGTAGTCGAGCATACGCTGAGCGATTAGCCCAGGGGTATTCTTGCGGTCGGTCAGCACTCCGAGTTTGGGCGTGCGCTCTATCAGTGCGCGGTCGAACTCGTGCCACGGACGCCCCGTGAGTGAGCATACACGCATATCGTGATAAGGTAATGTGAGGGCGTGGCATAGTAACTGGAGCGAGTTGAAGTAGGGGTA
>CAMBHQ010000213.1 GCA_945867245.1 uncultured Porphyromonas sp. | reverse complement strand
ACCTAGAGAAACTGTGTATATCAGATTCACGACACCACTGACATATAATAGGATTGAGATTACAGGTATCACTCCTTTTGTCGGCTCTTCTGTAGAGATTCACGATGTAAAGCTATATCATATTCCATAGCTCTAGCTAGATTCGGAATGAATTATATAAAGGGCTACCCCGACTTGTTCGGGGTAGCCCTTTGTATGTTAGCTTGAGAGGACGTAAGAGGCGAGCTTATTTAGGGCTTGGTGCCTATGCTATCTTCTCTGATCCGGAGGAAGTGGATGGGTAGGCTATCTAGGCTGAGCAGAGATAGGGTCGAGTCTGTTATCGACTCTATGGTCATGGGCGTTGTCCCTGTTTGGTCTGTGACGAAGAGAGAGTCGCCTCTGAGGTCCCAGGTGCCAGGGCGTAGTTTGTCTCGGCCATCGGCCGAGCGGAAGTATTGGCTGAGCTTCTTATCCGGATGGAAGGTTACTTGTATCGTAACGCCATTGTTGATTTCGCTAAACTTCCATATGCCCACTATACGGGCGCTGTTGTCCGCTGTCTTGTCTTCGCTTGTCTGTCCTTTACTTTGGCAGCTCGTGAGTGCTAGAGTGCTGAGAGCGCCTACTAGTAGAGCGGATGTAATTACTTGCTTGAGTTGCATTGTCTAGGCTTATTTAGTTAGCACGAAGATACACAATTGCCCTCAGATTGCGTGCTAGTGGTGCTGTGTGTTGGGGGGGAGCGTGTTGCGAGTTTGTACATAGGCTAGTGTACACTCGTTCACTAGCGTCTGACGAATGATGCATACGCTAGTGTATGATCCTCGTAGTAATGGCTTGATAATGCATCGGGTGGTGGAATAATTGCTAAGTAGATGCGTTTGGGGTGATGCATTTGTCGCGTGTATTGTGTACTTTTGTAGGCATAACTATGAATTAGTATTTATGCAAGGAAAATACACAGTGTTATGGCCTGCCACGAGCCTCGCTCTCTGGCGCCACCTAATGACCTTAATAGTCCTCGCCGTGGGGCTATGCTATGCCAGTGCACAGACGCTCACGGGGCGCCGTAGTGTCAGTGGTATAGTCGTCGATGAGCAAGATCTAGCCCTGCCTAGCGCCAGCGTTGTGGTCAAAGGGACCAAGCGAGGTGTTACGACTGACCTAGAGGGTCGCTTCACTATAGAGGTGGAGCCAGGTCAGCGCACGCTCGTTATCTCTTATGTAGGGATGCAGAGCGAAGAACTGAAGCTCGTCGCTAACCAGTCTCAGTACCGAGTACAGCTACTGCCAGATAATGCCGCCCTAAACGAGGTCGTCGTAACGGGCTATCAGACCATCAGCAAAGAGCGTGCTACGGGCTCCTTCGCCGTACTGACGCCCAAGAGCCTCAAGGGTAAACTACAGACCGATATAGCTTCGCGTCTAGAGGGGCAGGTAGCAGGTCTCGTGCAGCAGGGGGGTAGCCTGACGATACGTGGTATCTCTACGCTCAATGGCGATACTCAGCCTCTAATCGTCGTCGATGGTATGCCTTACGAGGGGGCACTCAGCTCCATCAGCCCTGCCCTCATCGAGAACGTTACCGTCCTCAAGGATGCTACCGCTGCCTCTATCTACGGAGCACGCTCGGCTAATGGCGTTATCGTTATCACTACTAAGCGGGGCAATAACGAGGGCAAGACCGTAGTGCAGTACGATGGGAGTGTACGCTTCCGTCCACGCCCCGATATGAGCTATCTAGGTCTAGTAGGCTCGGCAGATATGGTGCGTCTACAGCAACTAGGCTTCCCCCAAACGACACCCAACGAGGACCCTCGCTATAGCGTCAATCCTGTGTATGCCCTCCTGAAAGCGCAGGCCTCTGGTAGCCTGAGCGATGCACAGCTAGAGACCGAGCTCGCCAAGTATGCCAGTCAGGACAACCGCAGCCAGCTACGCGACTTCTATACGCGCCTAGGTGTGCTACAGCAGCATACACTCTCCCTCTCTCGGGGTAATGATAAGCAGCGCTATATCGCTAGTATAGATTATCTAGGCAATCGACCTATATCGCGCCATGCCTCGGACGAACGTCTGGGCTTTAGCCTACGCAATAGCACTACCTTCTTCCGATGGCTCAGGGCCGACCTCTCCATAGCGGGTAATTTCACGACCGATCGCTCGGACCTCGGTGTCGGTAGCTACGAGCAGTTTTATCGCACTCAGCCATCGTACTATATGCTCCGTGATGCTGCAGGACAGCCTCTGGCTATACCCCAGGCGAAGTCCGAGAGCGAGCTCCTGCGCCTGCGTAGCCTAGGGCTACTGGATGAGAGTTATAGCCCTATCCTAAACGAAGGTAAGGAGACGTCGCTCAGCAAGAGCCAGTACTACCGCATACAGCTAGGGCTAGACTTCATCCTCTCGCCAAGGCTCAATCTGAACCTAAAGTATCAAACCGAGTTTGGCTCTGCACACCAGCGTCAGTTCTATGCGGCCGACGCTTATAAGGTGCGTGCTATGGTAAACGACGCTGCCGTCTACGACGAGGACACGGGCGAACTAACGCTCAATGTCCCCGAGGGGGCTCAGCTGAGCGAACAGCGTAGCGACAACGCTGCGCATACCCTGCGTGCCCAGTTCAACTATATGAACGAGTGGGGTAAGCACTATGTAACAGCCCTCGGGGGCTCGGAGCTACGTCAGGTTAAAAGTTCGGGTACTCAAAGCTATCTGATGGGTTATGACGACAACAGCCTAGGCCATACGCCCTACAATCCTCTGGCGCTATTCAATCTACGAGGGACGCAGTCTCTAGGCGGTGCCTTTATGTGGGACCACAACGAGCACAACTCATTGTTTTATACCGAAGACCGCTTCGTGTCCTTCTATGCCAATGCCTCCTATACATACGACCACCGCTACAATCTGACAGGTAGCATCCGTATGGACCAGTCTAACCTA
>CAMBHQ010000212.1 GCA_945867245.1 uncultured Porphyromonas sp. | reverse complement strand
ACTCTGCTGACAAGAGATGAGTGGACGAGTCGTAGACCAAGCCTCACCGTTTTTCGGCCAATCGCCACAGTGTTTACCGGGCTTAAAGGGAGACGCAAACTGTGGCTCGTAGTCGAGGTCGATACCATCGTAGTTGTACTTCTTGACAGAGTCTGCTATCGCCTGTGCATACTGCACGATAGCTGTCTCTGGGTCTGTAGACCAGCCTCCCTCTGGGGCATTCCTTAGACCGTCTCCGACGTTCTCGATAATCCAGCCTGCAGTCATACGAGTACCCTTCTCTCTCATGCGCTCCCACTGAGCAAGACGCTCGGGACCGAGGTTCCACTGCTGTCCCCAGTTGGAGATAAAGTCCACACTGTCTGGCAAATGGTCTAGAGAGAAGGTGGCATCAGGAGAGGTAGGGTTCCAGTAAGCGAACCAACCAAACATCACTGGGTGCTTGGTCTTTTTGTAAGCACGGAGGTCAGCTAGGTAGATCTCGCGTAGGCGCTTGTTCTCCTCTGCTATAGCGGCAGAGTCGGCACGATTCTTCGCAAGCGTCTCGGCCTCCTCAGCCCACTTCTTCTTATCGCGCTCCAGTAGCGCAGCCTGAGCCTCGTCATCGACATCGAGGGGGCTCACCTTGCTACAAGAGGCCGTCCCTACTAGCGCAGCAGCTAGAAGAGCTAGGTATATTCTTTTGCTAATAGTCTTCATGGTAACTAAGCTTTATTAAATTCATCTACGAGGCTTACTGCTTTGGCTTCACGTCCCACCAAACGTTGACGTTGGCTGCATTAGCCCCATTGCGGTACTTACGGATAGCCTCCTGCACGTTGGCCGAGTTTTCGCTAAGTTCCTTCTGAGGGTAAGGGAAGCAACGTACACCATTCTTGTGGCCATCCGAAGTTACGACACCCATATTAGAGATATTAGAGTTCGCTGGGATGAGTCGTGGATAGCCTGTACGACGCCACTCACTCCAGGCCTCTAGACCATCAGGATAGATAGCCAGATACTTCTGTGTGATAATCTTCTCTAGCTTCACCTCATCAGAGGCATCATCATTCCAGGCTACGGTAACAGACGAAGGGGCCGTAGAGTTGTAACGAGACTGCTCATCGGTAAATGATGCTGGGCCCTTGGTTCCCGCAGCATAAACTGCAGCCTGAGCAGCATCGATACCGTTCTCCTGGAAGGATAGCTCTATACCACGCTGATAATGTTCGCCCGCAGTCCCTACACCAGAGTATCCAGCCAAAGCGGCCTCGGCCTTGAGGAAGGCAACCTCAGAGGCTTTGAGCCAATAGGTGGGTGCGAACTCCTCCACCTTAGGCTTAGCTGCATCATCATAGATACTTGCAGAGGCAGGTATCGCAGGAGGAACAGCTATATTAGTATCCCCCTCGAAGTACACCGAGAGACGAGGGTCTTCGTAACCGACAAGATAACTCCGAATAGATGCTCCCATACGCGTATCGTTGTACGACCCCGCAATCGTGAATAGGGCGTGGCGGGTACGCAGACCTGCCTTATTATCAATGCGAGCCACATCCGCTACTGCATCTATAAGCCCTGCAGGATGGCTAAGCGCCTTCTCTGCCCACTGACGAGAGAGGTTCTGGTCTACATAGCGTACACGCATCGCTAGACGGAGCATCAGCGAGTTACCCAGCTTAGCCCAGCGCAGTGCGTTACCCTCATACACTACATCCGAAGCCTTAGGTACGATAGGGTTACCTTGACTATAGTTATAGAGATGATTTACAGCCTCCTCGAGCTCAGTGAAGAAAGACTTGTAGACCTCCTCCTGAGAGTCATAGGCCACGGTGAAAGAGCCCTTACCTACGTTGAAGTAAGGTATAGCACCATAGCGGTCTGTCGTGCGGTGCATCCCCATAATCTTGCTGATCTGAGCGATATGCCAAATCTCGAGGTTGGGGTTAGCAACATCCTTATTGAGCTGCTTTATCTTGATCCATGGGGCGAATATCTTGGATACACCTGTCGAGAATATACCATTGGTCCACCCTTCATCGAAATAGAACTGTGTGAGATTACGTCCTGTCCACTTGGCATCACGAGGAGCCAAATAGCCCATCCAGCTATCTACGGTAAGATTGAGTGCTACCTGATAGTCATTGACAAAACCTGTTCCTCCAGTCCCTGTTGGTATTGGCGCGAACTGTAGTGTAGGTAGGAATGCTCCATTGAGGACCCCGTCCTGCCCGAGCATCTGGTCATTGGGCAGTAGTGGGTTGGTATTCACCTGAGCAAAGTCCCCCGTACAAGAGGTCGATGCCAGTGCTAGTAGCCCCCCAGTCAATGCAGACAGAGCCAGCTTACTTATTCTTGTATTGTTCATACTCTTGTTTCTTGCTAGATATGTTAGATACCGAGGCTTAGGCTGAAACCGATACTACGCATGCTAGGTGGCATGAAGTTATCACCACCAGCCGAGTACGTGCTCGTACCACCGGCCATGTCTGAGTCATAAGGTGCAGCACGATAGATCGTGAAGAGGTTACGAGCAATCAGCGAGAGCGAAGCCTTGCTGAAAACCTTGCCGAGCCACTTCTTGGGCAGGGTATAGCCAATAGATAGCTCTTGGAGCTTGATATTAGTAGCATCGTAGAGGTAATAAGCGCTGAGGCGGTTGATACCTACCGTCGTATAGTAGCGCTTAGGGTCGTAGCTCTGCCCATCGATAACTACTGCACCAGCGTCACGGGCATCTGCCGTAACCTTAGACACGCCATAGCCATCCATCATAGCTTGAGTAGCAGAGGTAACATTACCGCCGACACGAGCCGAGATGAGGAAGTTGATGTTGAAGCCATAGAGGCTGAGCGTATTGTTCCAGCCCATCATAAAGTCGGGGGCGCTAGAGCCTACCTTGACACGCTGAGAGCGGTCGATACGATAGCCATCGCCCTCCTCGATGAAGCGAC
>CAMBHQ010000211.1 GCA_945867245.1 uncultured Porphyromonas sp. | reverse complement strand
AATCTTTGGTTCGCTCTGCCCTAGCTCCATACGGATAGCTCTATAGCGGAGGGCATAGCTTTCTAGGCTTTGATTGACTCCATATAGGTGAGATGCCCAACCGATGACGCAGCCAAGGACAGCTATCATTATCCCCCATACGAGCCATTCAGCCCAATGTTTGGCGTCAAACAGGTAGTATCTCGAGATCTTAACTTCAGGAGAGGGTTGTTTCGTTTGGAGCTCTGTCAGAAGTCTGTCGGCGGCCTCGTCCTGGCTTATTCGCACCTCGGCAATGCCAGATTTCATCTCGTGTATACGAGCCCCGAGCTTAGTTAAGACACTGATAAGCTCTTCCTTAAACTCATCATTGTGGCGTATCTGCTGCTCAAGTTTCTGCCCTAAGCCCTCGATATGGGCTTGTTGATTGCAGTCGCTTGGTTGTGGTGCGGTCATCGGCAGACTTGTTAGGCTCGCTTTCAGCTCTCTGTTTTGTTGCTTGATTTCCTCAAGGATTTCGATGAGGATGTTCATTGGTTCATTCATAATCTTCTGCGTTTTGGTTTCTTGTTAGCTTGATTTCTAAGTTTACGTTGGAATACGAGCTCAGCAACATCTACGGCAGGAGCGTTGCTGTCGAATAGGCTCCCAGCGAAGTCTTCTATACTCTCTCCCAATTCTCCGATAAAACTTTCTGTTTCAGAGGAGGGTGGAGGTAACGTAAGAACTCGCTTTGCATTCTGCTCTAAAGCGAAGGAGAGCTTGGTGTAGCTACACGAGCGGTCTATATACGAACCGCTAAAGCTGATACCATCCATAGAGAAAATAACTCCTTCGACTTTCTCTGTTTGCCCTTTTGTTTTGAATTGGACTTCAATACCCTGCTTTTGTAGCTCGGAGGAAAGCTCTTGCCAGTTCGTACACTTGGGTAGTGTGGCTTTGACAGCATCGAAGATGGCGTACCTTAGTTGGTCATTCCCTCTTAGGCGATGGCGTTTTACCGCCTTTTTACCTTCGCCCCATTTCAGCTGATTAGTCTCGGTGAGTTCTTTACAGACTTTTGTGGAGCGATACTTTTCGTTGCTGTCGGAGATGGACTTTCCGTTGTTACCTATACGATTGATGCAGATATGCAGGTGTGGGTGCTCTCTGTCAAGGTGGCGAACAATGAGGTACTGTGTATCTCCGTAGCCCATCTTCTGCAAGTATTGTAGAGCCAATTTATTCATCGTTTTATCATCTAGTCTCTCAGCATCTTCAGCCGAAAAGCTCAGGATGGTATGACAGACAGGTTTCTTCACAGTAGGACGCATCGAGGCTTGTAGCGCAAAGTCATTGGCAATCTCGTGGGGTAAAGCATCTTGCCTAACACCCTCGGCATGGAGGATACGAGCTTTGCCTTCCTGCTTACCGAGGGTATAGGCGAGTACACCAGAAAAGGAGGTTCCCTTGATAATCTTGGCTATCATGATTTCAAGGTCTTGAGTTGTTCATCTACTAAAAGTTTGAGCATTCGGAGCTCGGTCGGGACGGTGGAGATGCCAAAGGTGTGCAGGCGATGAGCGATTTGGTTGATATTGTTTGCTATGCCCGCGAGCTGGCGTATCTCTCGCATCTGCTCAGGTGTAACTCTGGGCTTAATCGTACTCTCAGAGATGAGCATTCTCAGAAATTCATTCTTGTTGATACCAGCCTCCGAAGCTTTACTTTTGAGTGTGAAGTATTCTATTGTATTTAGTTTGAGTAAGACAGAGTAACGTTTCTTCTCAGAGAGTTTCTTTGTGGGACGTCCTCCTTTCTTTTTGTCTTCTGTTGCCATTGTTGTTTTCTTGATATTGATGAGACCATCGGGATTATTTCGCCCTGTCTGATGGGCGTTGAGGAGGTTTTGGGTAACCCAAAACACAAACTTGCTTCCCTAATGACGTAGTCTTTTCTTCGGTGGAAGTGTTTCATTAAATCTTTGCTCCTTCACGACCCGAAGACCGAGTTTATCGACCAAAAGTTGGATATTGGGGTTTTGCCGAATGAGGTCTTTCAATGCACTGTTTTGTGTTTTGATTTGGAGGAGGTAGTCCGCTATATCATATCCAGCTTGCTGGTCTTGGGGAGTAGCGTGCTTCTCCAAATAATCGAAGAGTTGTACCTCCATTCCGAGTCTCTGCATCATATGGAGCTTCTCCTCCCAATAAGCTGTCGCTCCGAGGTCGGGAAAGAGTACTATCTGACGCCCGAAGAGGGGACTAAGATTGCTACTTTTGAAGCATCCGTTCTTTCCGCCAGTTGCCAGCCACAAGTATTGAGGTAGATAGTGAGAGGCTATGAGTGCCGTCTTTTCACTCTCAACTAGAGCGATTGGTTTCTGCTTATCAGCATCAAGAAGATGCTCCCCGAAAAAGCATTGGCTTAGGTTGTAATTTGGAAGTTTGAGTAAGCTATGTACCCATGTGATATGGTTGAACGGTTGCTTTACTCGCTTGCCCGTTTCGGCATTGTAGAGCATTACCTTACCCGTACGCACATACCCATCTCTATCTATTTGCCAAAAGACAGTAGCCCCACTCCAATGTTTGGATGTGCCTACGAGGTAGCGTGACATCAATCGGAGTGCTTCGTTCTCTCCCAGTTGTTCGGAGAGAAAGCGATAGAGATTGTTATGCTCATATCCTCTTAGGGTCTGCTCCATCGTAGCTCGCTCTATGAAGGATGGCGGTAGAATGACAGGTGTCTGCTTGTTGTAGTCGACTCTATCAGACGAATACAAGTCTTCTTTCGCTAATGGATGCTTGGCAAAGTAATCTTTGGGAGTGCAGTGGTAACCACAGCTCTGCTCGTGGTCGCAACGTCCTACGTTGTCGGGAAATTCGATTGTCCCCTCAGTATCTATGTAGCGAGCGAAGCATCTAGGGCGTTCACAGGCTGGACAGGTGTAGCGTGTACGCACACCTTTGTATGGCTC
>CAMBHQ010000210.1 GCA_945867245.1 uncultured Porphyromonas sp. | reverse complement strand
AGCCTGCATACCGACGTTGGGGTTATAGAAGTTGCTCCCCACTAGGCGATAGGCTTCCTCTGTAGAGGCACTAGCTATCCCGCGACGTGTAGGCGAGCCGAAGGCTACCAGAGCAATGCTATTGACCTCATCGAGTCGCTTCTCTATGCCGAGGAAATAGCTCCAGGCATCATAATGTACGCCACGCACATAGGAGTATAGGCCGTTACCCGTACGACGCCCGAGGTTGGCGGCAAAGAACCAGCCATCCTGGCGCTCGCCAGTCATATAGGTCGCCATCAGGCGGTTGCTGTACGTGCGGTTACTATTAGAATAGGTTAGGCGCGTCTGCTTGCGATAGAGCGAGGGGCGCATCTGCACATTGCTACTAGCCCCTACCCCGCCGAGCGTAAGCTCTAGGGGCTCCATCGTCTCGCTGTTGTTCTGCAGACGAGTGAAGTCATTGAGTCCTCCCCATAGGCTCCAGGGCGAATACCCTGTGTTTAGGTCGCCCATGGCTACTCCGTTGAGTAGCTGGGTCTGGTACTGACTATCGTAGCCACGAGCCGAGAAGCGGGCAGAGCTAAACACGTACGATGCCGAGGCATTGAAAGGGTCCCTGCTAGAGGTCAGTAGCGAGCCATATTCGCTACTGCTGTTACCCTCCTCACTGAGGTCCTCTACAATAGCCACACCATCATTGTCGGGGAGCTCGGCAAGTGGCACTAGACGCAAAAGGCTAGGCAGTCCCTTGGATAGATTACCATCTACCAACTCAAACTGTCTAGCCTCGTAACCGGGTGCTGTAATAGTAATGGTGTAACGCCCTCGTGGCAGTTCACCTAGCGAGTAGTACCCATCCTTAGTGGTCTGGATACGCTTGCGTACAGGCCCCCATACGGAGATCGTCGCTCCCTCTAGGGCTTTGCCTGTTGCCTGGTCTAGTATCTGCGGGGTCTTATCCTGAGCGAATAAGCCATTAGCACATAATATCCCAGTCGCCAGTACTGTAATAATACGCTTCATATTAAGTGAATAATTGTTTGTACTTCATCTTAGTAAAGTGGGCACCCTCCCGCCGATGCAGAGATAGAAGCACTACTTCCACACATCCCGAGGGAGAATACCTAACAAAGATACGAAAAAAGACCTAGTAGGGCTACCCGCCAGTGCCGAGGTCTTCCGAGGATGGCTAATAGGGCGCCATTTGGCCACCTATTAGGCGGACGATCGTCGACTCGGTAGGCGGCCAAGTGTCCGCCTAGTAGGTCGCCATTTGCCCACCTACTAGGTCGACGAATGGACAGTCGAGCGTGTACGACTGTACACCCGCTGGTGTACTACTCGGGGCATTATGGGTAACCAGACCTACGCCACCATTAGCACATTCATCGTACCTTTGCTCCAACGATAAGAACTTAATATGGATACGAATACCAAACCGCTTGCCGAGCGTATGCGCCCCCAAACGCTAGAGGGCTACTTCGGTCAGCAACAGCTCGTAGGGCCTGGCGCTAGCCTGAGAATGATGATTGAGCAGGGACGGCTACCGAGCATCATATTTTGGGGTCCTCCGGGTGTCGGTAAGACGACGCTCTCCGAGATTATAGCCCGCAGCCTCGGCACAGAGTTTTACACGCTCAGCGCCATCAATTCGGGCGTCAAAGACGTGCGTAAGGTCATAGACAAGATACAGAGCGGACAGTCGGGCATCTTCCGCTCAGAGCATCGCCCCATCCTATTCATAGACGAGATACACCGCTTCAGCAAGAGCCAGCAGGATAGCCTGCTCGGCGCCGTGGAGCGGGGGACCTTCACGCTCATAGGGGCAACGACCGAGAACCCGAGCTTCGAGGTCATACGTCCCCTACTCTCCCGCTGTCAGGTCTATACCCTAGAGCCACTGCCCGACGAGGAGATTGTACGCCTATTGCGCTACGCTCTAGACACAGACAGCATCCTCAGCCAGCGTAGCATCAGCCTAGGCGAGACCGAGGCCCTAGTACAGCTAGCAGGCGGTGATGCCCGTCGTGCCCTCAACATCCTAGAGCTCGTCTGCAACTCCACCACGCAGAGCCCACTAGTACTGAGCAACGAGCTAGTGCGTAGTCGTGTACAGGCCAACCCCATCGCCTTCGACAAAGGGGGCGAACTGCATTACGACATCGCCTCGGCCCTCATCAAGTCGATCCGAGGTAGCGACCCCGACGCAGCTCTCTACTGGCTAGCACGACTCATCGAGGGAGGCGAAGACCCATCTTTCATCGCCCGAAGGCTAGTCATCTCAGCTGCCGAGGACATCGGACTCGCGAACCCCAATGCCCTACTTATGGCTAATGCCTGTGCCCAAACCCTAGAGCGCATCGGCTGGCCCGAGGGACGTATCCCACTGGCCGAAGCCACCATATATCTGGCCTGCTCCGAGAAGAGTAACAGCGCCTACCTAGCTATAGATAGAGCGCTAGAACTAGTACGCAGCACAGGCAACCAGCCCGTGCCACTACATCTACGCAACGCCCCTACCAAGCTCATGAGCGAGCTAGGCTACGGCGAGGGATATCGCTATGCACATAATTACGAGGGACACTTCGTCGTGCAACAGTATATGCCCGACAGTCTACAGGGTAAGCGCCTATGGGAGCCTCAGACCGAGAACGCTAGCGAGGCTATCATGGCCGACAGGCAAGGTCGACGCTGGGGACGATAGGCCATAAAAAGTAGAAGCTAGCTACCTCCCGGCACCTAGCTTCCTGTATAACCTTAAATCTAATACTATGAAAAACACGCTACAAAAGTAATACATTATATCGAAACCTGCAAACGTGTGCAATTCTTCCTCTATACGCCCCATCAGCCTAGAGACAATAAGAAAGCCTGCGATGAACTATCGTTCACCGCAGGCTTTACTGCAAGTCGGGATGACTGGATTCGAACCAGCGACCACACGCCCCCCAGACGTGTACTCTA
>CAMBHQ010000209.1 GCA_945867245.1 uncultured Porphyromonas sp. | reverse complement strand
CGTGGGCATGTAGTAGACTGTATCGAGTGTGGCTCTTGTAGCTATACCTGTCCGAGTAACCGTCCGCTCCTAGACTTCATTCGTATGGGTAAGCAGCAGGTTATGGGTATTATCCGCAGTCGCAAATCATAAACATAGAGTACAGAATGAATAAATTGTATGTATCTCCCTCACCGCATATCCATAGCGGTGATACGATTGAGCGCAATATGTACGCTGTGCTCATAGCTTTGCTCCCCGCTGTCTTGGTCGGGCTGTCTCAGTTTGGTCTGGGTGCACTCATCGTAATAGTGCTCTCTATAGCCTTCTGTGCACTGACCGAGTGGGCGATAGTGAAGTATCTATATAAGGGCGAATTCTCGCTCACCGATGGCTCGGCCGTAATTACCGGACTACTGCTCGCAATGAATGTACCGAGCAATCTCCCTTGGTGGATAGTGGCCATCGGGGCTATAATAGCTATTGGCGTAGGCAAGATGAGCTTTGGCGGGCTAGGGACGAACGTATTCAATCCTGCGCTCGTAGGACGTGTCTTCCTCCTTATCGCTTACCCTGCGCAGATGACGACTTGGCCAGAGGTCGGACAGCTCACTAGCTATACCGATGCTACGACGGGTGCCACTCCTCTAGGTATTATCAAGGCTGTTATCAACAATGCGCCAGGTGCTTCGCTAGAGCAACTCCCAGCTTTGCCAGACTTGCTCTTCGGGGTAAATATGGGTTCGCTGGGTGAGGTAAGTGCTTTAGCCTTGCTCTTTGGGTTAGTTATTCTACTATGGCAGCGTGTCATCACTTGGCATATCCCTGTGTCTATCCTTGTGAGCGCTTTCGCTACGGGGCTACTCGTATATCTGATTAACCCAGCGCTCTATCCGCTGCCACACTATCATCTACTAACGGGCGGTATGATGCTCGGGGCTATCTTTATGGCTACGGACTATGTAACGAGCCCCATGAGCAAGAGCGGTCAGCTAGTCTATGGCTGTGCTATCGGGGTGCTGACGGTTGTTATTCGTTCTTTCGGTGCCTATCCAGAGGGTATGAGCTTTGCCATTCTGATTATGAATGCTTTCACCCCGCTCATCAATAACTATATGCCACCTAAACTTTTCGGAGGTAAGTAAGTATGAAAAAGTTAGACTCTACACTACCCAACATGGTGATGTCTCTCGTGGGCATCTGCGTTGTGGTATCGGCGATATTAGCGTATCTCAGTAATGTAACGGCGGCTCCGATACGGGAGGCACAGGTACAGGCCAAGATAGCTGCCATCAAACAGGTTACCCCAGCCTTCGACAACAATCCCTACGAAGAGGCTTACAAGGTCGCCGTAGCCGAGGGAGATAGCCTCCTAGTGTACCCAGCCAAGAAGGGCGGGGCCATCGTAGGCTATGCCATAGAGACGAACACCAAGAATGGCTTCAATGGGCTTATCGAGGTGATGATGGGCGTCGATGCTGCGGGCAAACTGGTGGACTACTCGGTGCTTACTATGTCCGAGACGCCTGGTCTAGGGACCAAGATTCCCGAGTGGTTTCATGCCGAGAGCAAGACGAGCGGTAACATACAGAATATGCGCGGGGTAGACCTCGCAGGGGAGGCCCCTCTGAAGGTTACCAAAGATGGCGGTAAGGTGGATGCCATCACGGCAGCGACCATCAGTAGTCGTGCTTTCCTAGAGTCGATAAACAGAGGCTACGAAGCCTACAAGGTAGCTAACGCAAACAAGCAGTAATATGAAACCCTTAGATATTATACGTAACGGCATAACGACGGAGAATCCGACCTTCGTGCTATTGCTCGGGATGTGTCCTACACTGGCGACAACGAGCTCGGCAGCCAACGGGCTAGCGATGGGGCTAGCGACGATGTTTGTACTTATCTGTGCCAATGCCGCTATCTCGCTCATCAAGAACCTCGTCCCCGATATGGTGCGTATCCCTTGCTATATCGTAGTAATCGCAGGCTTCGTAACAGTGGTACAGATGCTGATGCAGGCTTATCTCCCTAGCCTGTATGCCAGCCTCGGGCTTTTCATCCCGCTGATTGTAGTGAACTGTATCGTGCTAGGGCGTGCCGAGGCGGTAGCAGCCAAGAATGGCGTGGCGCACTCAGCCCTCGATGGCGTAGGTATCGGCCTGGGCTTCACGCTCTCGCTGACACTGCTCGGGATTGTGCGTGAGTTGCTGGGGACGGGTAAGTTTTTCGGCATGACGCTCTTCCCCGAGGACTTCGGCGCCTTGCTCTTTGTCCTTGCCCCTGGTGCTTTCATTGTGCTGGGCTATCTGATTGCTATCTCTAACCATTACAAGAAGTAGGAGCTATGGAATACTACCTCATACTATTTATATACGCTGTCTTCGTAAACAACGTTGTACTGGCTCAGTTTCTAGGGATTTGCCCCTTCCTAGGGGTGTCCAAGAAGGTCGATACCTCGCTCGGTATGGGTGCGGCTGTAACCTTCGTGTTGGCTATAGCCACGACTTTCACTTACCTGATACAGCGCTATGTGCTCGAGCCATTCGATATGGTTTATATGCAGACTATCGCTTTCATCCTCGTGATAGCAGCGCTCGTGCAGATGGTAGAGATAATCCTCAAGAAAGTGTCGCCTGCCCTGTATCAGGCTCTAGGCGTATTCCTGCCACTGATTACCACTAACTGCTGTGTGCTCGGGGTCGCTATCATGGTTATCCAGAAGGAGTTTAACCTCCTAGAGAGTGTCGTGTATGCCATCTCTACGGCTATCGGCTTTACGCTAGCGATGGTGGTATTTGCGGGCATTCGTGAGCAACTAGCACGCACAGAGGTACCGACTATCTTCCGTGGTATCCCCATTGCCCTAATCTCGGCAGGCATCCTCGCTATGGCCTTCATGGGCTTTAGCGGTGTGGTACGCATCTAAGGAATACCTACTACATAAGGCTCTCCACGGAGCCTCGCTCTATCCCG
>CAMBHQ010000208.1 GCA_945867245.1 uncultured Porphyromonas sp. | reverse complement strand
CGATGTCTAGGCGGATGCCACTGGCCGAGCGCAGGCGTACCTGTGTCTTCGTCTCCTCGCGCTCGATGGGCGCTATCTGCAGTCGGGGGTTATCGACAAGTATCTGCGCCTCGGGTGTCGCCTTGGGCGGACGTACGATACCGCCCTTAGGGTCGAGGAAGAGTCGCACGATATTATCCGTGTAGAAGTCCACTGTGAGGATGCGTCCATCGCTATAGTAGAGCTCGTAAGTCGTGGGGTTAAGTTGCTTCACTTGGGCTACAGCGGCGCGTTCGCTCCGCTGCTCTACAGCCTGAGGACCTGCCGACAGGGTACTCGGCACGGCCAAGGCTAGAGTCAGAATAGCCAGACTACTAGCCGCTACAATGGGTGTTCGTTTTCTTATCATGGTATGATATAATAGTCCTAAAATCGACAATAAAGATAACACTTTAGGGCTTAACTAAGCAGTACAAACACACGAGCCACTTATCCGAATGATAAGTGGCTCGTTATTTAGGTATTCTATGGCCTAGCAACTATACCGCCTAGGGCAAGATAGACATACGCTTGACGACTACGTTCTTGAGGGGGCGGTCATCACCATCCGTCTCCACACGCTGTATCTTATCGACGACCTTGAAGTCCTTACTATCGAGCAAGCGCCCGAAGATAGTATAGGTACCGTCTAGGTGTGCAGCACCGCCCTCGCTCATATAGGCCTGGCGCTGTGCAGGGCTATACTTATAGCCGTGCTTCTCCTCCTCTTTGTTGAGGTCTAGCTCTGTGTAGTACTTACCCGTTACGATATAGAACTGAGAGCCGGACGAGCGTCGCTCGGGGTTCTCCTCATCGCCTAGGCGTGCTGCGGCCAGCATACCACGGGTATGAATGTAGAGCTCGGGGCGAAACTCGGCCTCGATAGTACCTACGATGGAGTCCTCTGGCAACTCGTCCTCGTAGCGCAAGCCTTTGCTCTGTAGATTGCCGCCCTGTATCATGAAGTTTCTGATGACACGGTGGAAGAGCGTCCCATCATACTTGCCGGCACGCACATTCGCTAGGAAGGCATCTCTATGCTTGGGCGTCTCATCGAAGAGTTCCAATACAAACTTGCCCTTGCTGGTCTCTACCAAAACACGGGTACGGATACTAGAGGTCTGAGCCTGCGCTAGCATAGTAGCGAATAGGCAAAGCCCGAGGCAGAGCCCACATAGTAGCTTACGAATCATATCTCTGTCTGATATATTATGAGTTGTAGTACCACAAAGATACAAAAAGATGCCTCCCTAGCACGATATACATCAGCTAGGGAGGTCATCCGGTCGAAAAGTAGTTTGTATTGTGTCTCTTTGGTTATATCACTTGTGTTTGCCGGCCCTAGGGCGAGGCGCTTAGGATACGCGGAGGCTCTTGCCGGGCTTTATCTTATTGCTACGCAGGCCGTTCAGGCGCTTGAGCTGATTTACCGTCATACCATACTTGCTGGCAACCTCTGCGAGCGTGTCCCCGCGGCGTACGCGGTAGGTCTGTGGCTTGCCCTTGCTCTCTGAGGGCTTAGATGCCTTGGCACGTGCCATCGAGGCTCGGCTAATGGCTCGGCTGTAGCTATTCTTGACAAAGGCGTAGACGTCTTGGCGAGGAGCACCGAGATGGAAGTCAAACAATTCGCTAGGATTGAGGGGAATACCCATGAAGCGCGCTTCGAAGTGTAGGTGCGGCCCCGTAGAGCGTCCTGTGTTACCGCCGAGGGCGATAGGGTCGCCAGCCTTAACGATAGTACCCTCGCTTACTAGGCGGCGATGTAGGTGGCCATAGACCGTCTCGAGTCCGTTGGGGTGTCTGAGGACTAGATAGTGTCCGTAACCGCCCCCCTCGTAATCGGCTACGCGTACTTTGCCCGAGTAGGCTGCGCGCACCGTGTCGCCTATGCTGAGGGCTAGGTCCGTACCGTAGTGCATGCGCCCGAAGCTAGCACGATAGCCGTAGTGGCTCGTTACCTGTCTGCGCTCTATAGGCATCACGAAGCCATCTAGATTAACATCGTATCGGTTGGGGATATTGACGCTCATACCCGCGAAAGGGTTTACGCTTTGCGTCCACGAATCGTCTCCGTAGAGTTCTTCTCCCGGAGCCTCTAGAGCCTCACGCTCCATCTGGCGTCTTAGCTCGGCATCGCGTAGTTGGCGATGGGTAGAGATTTTCTTCTTGACCTCTATCCCATCAGCGAGGAGGCCTTTGGGCGAAGCCGTTCTGTCGGCAGAGGTATTGGCCGTTGGTGCTTTGTGCATCTCTTTGTTGTTGGTCTGAGCATAAGCCTTAGTCCCTACAAAGGGGGCTGCGAAGCTCAGACACAAAGACGCACATAGCACGAATAGGGTTGCCTTTGTCATGCAGTAGCTCTTTGTTGTTTTAGTTTGTAAGTCTATCATTGGGTAAGCCGCGGGTCTATACCTCACCAAGAGGTTCGACCTCGCAACATAGGACTAACGCTCGCCCGACAGACATTATTGCCCTACTCGGGATAATGGCCTCTTTTGCGGACTAGTGTCGCCCCACTTAGGCAAAGATAAGCATTCCCCCCCGAATTACGCAAGTTTAGGAGCAATACTTTTGCTCTTTAACTTGTAAAAAACCACCCTTTAATCTCTAGTATGCAACCTCAAATAGACAAAATATAGCCTGCCGCAGTACCCTTGCTTGGGTGCCACGGCAGGCTATATTATATAGGACTAGCTGTCCCTAGTAGGCTATTAGGCCTCGATAGCAGCGATACCTGGTAGTTTCTTACCCTCGATAGCCTCTAGGAGAGCGCCACCACCGGTAGAAACATAAGATACCTTGTCTGCATAGCCAAACTTATTAACGCAGGCCACGCTATCACCACCACCTACGAGCGAGAAGGCACCAGCGGCAGTAGCCTCGGCAATAGCAGCAGCTACAGCACGTGAGCCATCGGCGAAGTTATCCATCTC
>CAMBHQ010000207.1 GCA_945867245.1 uncultured Porphyromonas sp. | reverse complement strand
GAATGGGCTATCCTCCGCAAGGGGGATAGCTTAGATAACTTCTACTCCAACCGAGGCAATGATCGCGTTCGAGATTGGGTAAAGAAGGTCAAGCTGCCGACCTTACGACAGCTCGAAGAGCTTGCAAAGAAGCTATATATCCCCCTAGGGTATCTCTTTCTCAACACCCCCCCAGAGGAAGAGGAGGTAATCCCGCTGTTTAGATCTGGGAGCGAATCACCCACGCATGAGATGTCTCTAAACCTGAGAGACCTAATCAAGACTATTAAAGCTCGTCAAGATTGGCTAATAGAGTACCTAGAGGAGCTCGGAGAGGATGATCTACCCTTCGTCGGGAGTAGGACGGTCAATGACTCAGCCGCCAGCATCGTGTGTGATATAAGACGTGTATTTGGATTTGATATTGACTGGATGGAAGAGTGCACAGGCTGGGAAGACGCATTGAGAAAATTGACTCAGAGGGCCGAGGAGGTCGGGATCTTCGTGATGAAAGGCAGTACCGTAGGCTCTAACAACCGAAGACCTATCAGCGTCAGCGAGTGCCGTGGTTTTGTGCTGGTGGATGGCAAAGCACCGATCATCTTTGTAAACTCTGCGGATGCCAAAGCAGCACAGATGTTTACACTAGCACACGAGATAGCCCATATATGGCTTGGGGAGAGTGTGGCTTTTCAGCAAGACGAGTTACTTCCGTCTATGAACGCCGTAGAGCGTCTGTCTGATGCCGTAGCGGCAGAGTTTCTCGTACCTAAAGAACGCCTTTTTGCTGTCTGGAAGAAGACACCACGCAACTATATGGCTATAAGTAAGACTTTCAAGGTAAGCAAAATCGTGATCGCTCGCCGCGCATTAGATCTGAACCTAATCACACGTATGGAGTTTCTCGATTTCTATAGAGAGCAGTCCGCCGAATGGGAAAAGAAGAAAGCGAACTCTATGGGTGGAGGCGATTACTACGCTACAGAAACGGTAAAGCTTGGGAGACGATTTATGAGCTTTGTAGAGAGTGCTGTACATTCCTCTGCCATACTGCATAGAGAAGCATATAGGCTGACGGGTACAAATAGAGCTACTTATCATAGATTGATGTCTCGATTGACGACACAATAATTATGTATCGTTTTATGAATGTTACGTACCTACTAGATAGCAACGTGTTTATCGAAGCACATCAAGGGGGATACCCAATGGACGTATTCCCATCGTATTGGCATATGCTATCAAGCCAATGCCATTGCGAGCGCATGCACTCACTGGCGATCGTCAAGAAAGAACTGATGGTCGGAGCTGATGACCTCTCTAGTTGGCTCAGTTCCGCCGTACCACCATCTGTATTCCTCGATGAATCTGAGGTTGTCAGCTTATACGCAGAGATCGCTACATATATAGCAAGTCACCCTCAGTACACGCAAGTAGCAAAGGATGTTTTCCTGAGTGGCGAAGTGGCTGATGCGTGGCTTATTGCCTATGCGAGGGAGCACGGATGTACCATTGTTACCAATGAAACTTCATCGCCTGAATCGAAAACGAGAATCAAAATCCCAGACATCTGTAGGCATTACAACGTTCGGTGCATAAAGCCGATAGAGATGCTCCGAGAGTTGGGAGTCACCATATAGTGTTACCACATTAAGTGGTACTGTACGCATTGTGCTAAGGAGGGCGGCACTTGTGGAGTATGTGATTAGTCCTCTAAAGTAGACGCAAGTAGACAAACCCGTGCAAATTCCCTGCAACAAAACAAAGGATATTACACAAACCACTATTACACAATAGATTATCTACTCTAAAAATCTGCTTTGGGAGCAGGGGGTCCCAGGTTCGAATCCTGGTATCCCGACAACAGAATAAGGGTAGATAACTCATTGAGTTACCTACCCTTATCACTTTTATTGTCCGCTTACCTCGTGCCTATGGGGAGACTTGAGCAACCTAGGATTTACCCTGATAAAGGCATATTGAACACAATTAGGATACAATAAGCGCCTCCCGAGGACAGAGCTAAGCTCGTAAAACCATCAATAGATGAGCGTGATAGAGACATAACGGATAACGTCACCTTAGTAAGGTTTGGTCTTTTTACCATATTTCTGTACCTTTGTCCTAGGACGTTATTGGTGTGCGTCTAAATTAAACTACTAGAATTGACAGAAATAACGATTATGAAGAAACTAATGTATATTCTGACGGCTATGTGCCTCTTCGTAGGACTAGCCTTCGCCCAGTCGCCTAAGGGTGCTGTAATATCTGCAGCCAAGCCTGAGCACGACTTCGGGGTTATCAAAGAGGCAAACGGCAAGGTTACCCACACCTTCGTTGTCAAAAACACAGGTACAGCTCCTCTCGTGATTACACGCGTAGTTACCACTTGTGGCTGCACTACACCCAAGTACGATGCAGAGCCTATCGCACCAGGTAAAGAGGGCAAGATTGTAGTTAGCTACAACCCTGCAGGACGCCCTGGCCAGTTCGTGAAGACCATTGCTGTCTATAGCAATGGCTTCGATGGAGGCTTCCGCCTACACATCAAAGGAGTAGTAGAGTAACCCCCTGCCCACCCTCGCTGGTATTCGACCAGACACTACAAGTATTCAACAGAACGAAAACAATGGGCTGTACCCCGCAAGGAGTACAGCCCATTGTTTAGTTTAGTGTTATCAGTCGAGGCTTAGCAACCGCAACCACCTCCGCAACCGCCAGACGAGCAGCCACCGCCCGATGAACAACCACAGCCACCACCACCGAAGAACTGTTCTATCTCCTGTGGAGTAGCTTCGTGCTCATCGAGCACCTTACCGATGAAGTGAAGCGTTTCGCCTGCAAGAGGATGGTTAAAGTCCATTACCACGACATCCTCACGCACCTCGAGCACGCTGCCCTGGAAGGTCTGACCATCGTGCGTAGACATAGGGATAGTATTACCCTCGAATACCACGCTAGAGTCGAACTCACCGCGCTCGTTTACGAAGATATCCTTAGGGAGCTCCTG
>CAMBHQ010000206.1 GCA_945867245.1 uncultured Porphyromonas sp. | reverse complement strand
GCTATTGCTACGCATACTTCTGCTCGCTTGCTATCTAGCCTACGCCTTCGATCTCGTGGGGCTAGAGGGCTTCTTGCTCCTCTTCGTCGGAGCCTATGGTCTCTGTATGCTCTTAGCCTACCTGTATCTAGGGCGTATCACTCGGCTGAGCCTAAGGCGAGAGCCTGGCTACCCCGACAAGGCTCTACGCAAAGGCTTCCTGCGCTATACAGGGCTGGCCATACTCTCGGTCGTGGGGACTACGCTGGCGGGGCGTATGGACCTCTTCGTCCTAGCCATATCGCCCTCGGCGGGCCTTCGCTCAGCAGCGGTCTTCTCCATAGGCTTCTTTATGGTTTCGGTCGTAGAGATTCCGACCCGTGCAATTATCGGATTGGCCACGGCACGCATTGCAGAGCTAATGAAAGACAAAAACTATCCAGCCGTAGGAGAGCTACTGGAGCAGGTAAGTCGCTATCAGCTCATACTCGGACTGATTATCTACCTCAGTCTCTATGCAAGCCTTAGCGAGATTATCGCCCTACTACCCAATGGACAAATCTATGCTGGTAGTGCCGAGGTCTTTCTCTACCTAGGCTTGGCCAAACTCGTAGAGATTAGTTTCACCGCCTGCCACCCTGTCGTAAACGCCTCCCACTTCTACCGCTACAGCCTATACTATACCCTGTGGTGCGTGCTGGCGGCCTTCCTAGCGAACTATTACTTCATCCCGCTATGGGATGCCATGGGCGCAGCCGTAGCGACGCTACTGACGACCGTCCTAGGCTATGGCTTCCTGCAGGCAGTCGTCTACCGAGAGCTACGCCTGAGCCCTATCTCGGGGCGCATGCTGCGTGTGGTGAGCCTTGGCATAGTCCTGTCCCTACTCCTATACTACCTGCCACAGCTACAGAATCCCTATCTAAGCATTCTCTTCCGCTCGGGCACAATGGCACTACTGGCACTACTAGGGCTATGGCTACTCGGGGTAGCACCCGAGGCCGAAAGTTATGTGCGCTCTTGGTGGGCAAAGCGTCGACATACTGGCCTCTAAAGTTATTAGCACTCCCCCATTCGGGCAAGTCTAGAGAGCCCCTCTATCATAGCCTTCCCCATTCGTAAATATTCTATAACTTTGTAGATTATGAAAGCAATACAACAAATACTACTAGGCTCCGCTCTCCTCCTCAGTCTCTACGGATGCGGCAAAGTCCCCATCACGGGACGTAGTAGCCTCAATATGGTTTCGGACGAAGCCTTACTATCGCAAAGCCAGCAGGCCTATAGTGGCTTCGTATCCCAAGCCCGACAGCAAGGCGCTATCGTGCAGGATGAGCGTATCCAACGTATCACCGTAAACCTCATCAATGCCACCAATACCTACCTAACGAACAATGGCTACAGCGATATCGCCCGCAATATGCAGTGGGAACTCAATGTGGTCAAGAGCAAGGAAGTGAATGCCTTCTGTATGCCCGGTGGCAAAATCGTGGTGTACACAGGGCTTGCTCAGCTTGTAGGCCTAGGTACGGGGGCAGATGACGAGATGGCGGCCGTTATCGGACACGAAATCGGACACGCTATAGCACGTCATGCCAACGAACGTGTGAGCCGCTCCCAGCTACAGGGCATGGGCGCTCAGGTCCTCGGTGGACTGCTCGGCATGGGGAGCAACGATGGCTCTATCAGCTCTGCCGTTCTCTCCACCCTCTACGGACTAGGGGCGCAGGCTGTAGCTATGCCTTTTAACCGCAAGCAAGAGTTAGAGGCCGACAAGATAGGCCTCGTACTCATGGCCTTGGCCGGATACAACCCCGAATATGCCGTAAGTCTGTGGCAGAAGATGGAGAAGAACTCTGGTGGCACGAGTAGTAGCTTCTGGAGCACACACCCCAGCGAAGCTAAGCGCATCAAGGAGATACAGGCATACATGCCCGAGGCCAAGAAGTACTACCAAAAGCCTCTGAGCACGCAACGCTCGACGCTCCCCACGCCTACAACCAAGAAAACAAGTACTACAACCAAGAAAAAGAAATAAGTAACATGAAGAAAGTCATCAGCACTACACAAGCACCAGCGGCTATCGGCCCCTACAGTCAGGCAGTACTCGTAGACAAGACACTCTATGCCTCAGGGCAACTAGGGATAGACCCTGCTACGGGCGACTTCGTCCCCGGGGGGATAACCGAACAGACAGAGCAAGTCTTCCGCAATATCCGTGCTATCCTAGCCGAGGCCGATATGGAGATGAGCGATGTTGTCAAGACTACCTGCTTCCTAGCCGACATGGGCGACTTTGCTGCGATGAACGAGGTGTACGCACGTCAGTTCGAGGGTAGCTTCCCAGCCCGCAGTGCCGTAGCTGTACGCACGCTCCCTAAGAATGGGCTCGTAGAAATAGAAGTGCTCGCCATCAAGGGCTAGACTTCATCCCTCAGACTCATCCAAACATAGAGTACCCGGCTAGCTCCTAGGAGCTAGCCGGGCACTTGTTTTATATCCAATCATCGAATGCCTACTAAGGCACGAGGTTGTGCTTGCGGAAAATCTTGAGTATTGCGTTACAGCCGAAGTCGAGCTGCTCGTAAGTATGCGTACTCATCAGCGAGAAACGAATGAGCGTATCTTCGGGCGCTACGGCAGGGCTTACCACTGGGTTTACGAAAATGCCTTCCTCAAATAGCTCAGCCGTAATCTGGAACGTGAGCTCGTTGTTGCGGATGTATAGAGGGATAATAGGCGTGGAAGTATTCCCTATCTCAAACTCGTGCTTGCGGAAGAAGTCGAGACAGTACTGCGTCTTCTCCATCAACTGCTGTACACGCTCGGGCTCGGTACGCATAATCTCGAGTGCTGCGCGCGCAGCTGCTGTCGCGGCTGGTGTAGCACTGGCCGAGAAGATATACGAGCGGGCGTGGTGGCGTAGCCAGTTAATCAGAACCTTGTCCCCAGCTATGAAGCCCCCAATAGAGGCTAAGCTCTTGCTGAAGGTCCCCATGATAAGGTCTAC
>CAMBHQ010000205.1 GCA_945867245.1 uncultured Porphyromonas sp. | reverse complement strand
TCGACCATGCCTCTAGTAAGACATCATGGCTAAGCAGGCTAAGACCATATACGTATGCCAGAGTTGTGGCACTGTCTATCCCAAGTGGCAAGGACAGTGCCATGCTTGTAAGGAGTGGAACACGATTGAGGAGGAGACCAAGCTCCCCGAGACCAAGACGAGCTCGCCCATCGTGCAGCGTATGCAGGAGGGGCAGCGTACACGCCCCAAGCGTCTCTCGGATATCGATGCTACCAGCGAAGAGCGCCGTGATATGTATGATGCCGAGCTGAACCGCGTCCTCGGTGGTGGTATGGTGCCAGGGGCCTTCGTCCTACTCGGTGGCGAGCCAGGCATAGGCAAGAGTACACTCATCCTGCAGACGGTACTCCGCCTGCCCTATCGTACGCTCTATGTGTCGGGAGAAGAGAGTGCAGCACAGCTCAAGATGCGTGCCGAGAGGTTAGGGGGGAGTTATGACAATTGTCTGATATATACAGAGACGCAGCTCGAGCATATCCTGCACACAGCCCTAGAGGAGCGCCCAGAGTTGCTGGTGATAGACTCTATCCAAACTATTCAGACTGAGCTGAGCGAGAGTAGCCCAGGTAGCCCCTCGCAAATCCGTGAGTGCGCCAATCTACTGCTCAAGTATGCCAAGACCGAGGGCGTGCCGGTCTTGCTCATCGGGCATATCACCAAGGAGGGCAGCATAGCAGGCCCCAAGATACTAGAGCATACAGTAGACGTAGTCCTACAGTTCGATGGGGACAAGCACTATATGTACCGCATCCTACGGGGGCAGAAGAATCGCTTCGGTAGTACCAACGAGCTCGGGATATACGAGATGCAGCACACGGGTCTACGTCCGGTGGAGAATCCCAGCGAGCATCTGATGAGTGGCCGTCAGTCGGGGCTCAGTGGTATCGCTATAGCTGTGGCTATGGAGGGGGTACGTTCCTTCCTGATTGAGACGCAGGCCCTCGTCAGCAGTGCCGTCTATGCTACGCCACAGCGCTCCGCTACGGGCTACGATACCAAGCGTATGAATATGCTCCTAGCCGTGCTAGAGAAGCGGGCAGGCTTCAAACTGATACAGAAGGATGTCTTCCTAAACATAGCAGGCGGCATCCGTATATCGGACCCCGCTACGGACCTTGCTATTATCACGGCCGTGCTGTCCTCTAGCCTCGATATTGCCCTGCCCGAGGGGGTCTGCCTAGCGGGCGAGGTCGGTCTCTCTGGCGAGGTACGCCCCGTTAGCCGTATCGAGCAACGCATCATGGAGGCTGAGCGTATCGGCTTCCGTGCTATCATCGTCCCTAAGAGTAATATGGCCGCCCTCGGTAGCCGAAACTGGACGATACGTATCGTCGGTGTCGATACGGTAGAGGAGGCTTTTCGAATGCTCTT
This sequence comes from uncultured Porphyromonas sp., assembly GCA_945867245.1. GTDB lineage: Bacteria > Bacteroidota > Bacteroidia > Bacteroidales > Porphyromonadaceae > Porphyromonas. The sequence continues at coordinate 1,601 of CAMBHQ010000205.1, read as the reverse complement.
CAAGCCCGCCCAATAACTCCCAAGTAGATGAATATCGCTTTTGTTGTCGAGAACCCGCTGCCTGCCGCCCTATATGGCGGTACCGAGCGTGTAGTGTGGGGACTTATGCAAGTCCTCGCCCGTTTGGGGCATCGCCTATGGCTCGTAGCACCCGAGGGTACTCGTTGTCCCTTTGCCACGGTTATTATCCGCAACCCTCGTCAGCGCTTAGAGGAGCAGTTGCCCGAGGCGGTGGAGCTGACACACTTCCATGTGCCTGTCCCCGAGGGCTTCTCTCGCCCTCATTTGCTGACAGTACACGGCAACAGTCTGCCGAGCAATATCAGCGAGCAGACGGTCTTCGTCTCGCGCAATCATGCCGAGCGCTTTGGGGTCGATAGCTTTGTACATAATGGCTTGATGTGGCAGGACTACCCGCAGCCCGAGCTTAAGCTCCCCCGCAAGCGCTATCATTTCCTAGGCAAGGCTGCATGGCGTGTCAAGAACCTACAGGGTGCTATCGATACGACCCTCGCTATCCCTGGGGCGCATCTAGACGTCCTCGGGGGCTATAGGCTGAACTTTCGCATGGGCTTTAGGTTTACGCTTAGTCCTAGGGTACACTTCCATGGTATGGTCGATGACAGGGCTAAGGCCGAGCTGATACAGCGTTCGCGCGGTCTTATCTTCCCCGTGCGTTGGCACGAGCCTTTTGGCCTAGCCATTATAGAGAGCCTTTACTACGGAGCGCCTGTCTATGGGACGCCTTATGGCTCGCTACCCGAGCTAATAACACCCGAGGTTGGCTACCTCGACCTCAGCGCTCAGGCTCTGGCCGAGCATATAGCAGTGGCGAGCTATGACCCTCAGCGTTGTCAGGACTACGCCCGAGAGCTCTTCTCTGCCGAGCGTATGGCCACGGACTATCTAGCGAGGTATGAGCAAGTCCTCTCGGGAGCTAAGCTCTGCCATCGACTACCACAGCCATTAAATATTGAGCGCAACTTGCCCTGGAGCTAGTCGCCCAGTAGACAGCATACAGCAAGCCCCTTGCACTGACTCGTGATAGAGTAGGCAAGGGGCTTGCTGTTGTCGTATCTGTATGGCGCTCGGCTTATAGGCTGAGGTCCATACCTAGACCAAAGACCTGATTGGTGCGCTTGTACACGTTGGTGATCATGGGGCTTTCGTTGAGTGTGGGGACGGCAGGAGCGGTCTTGCTGTAATCCTGATAGTTAGTGAAGAAGTAGGCGGCATTGAGCGTCAATTTATCATTGAGCTTGTAGGCCAGACCGAGACCGATAGAGTAGGAGTCGTTGTGGAAGCTGAGGTCGCTCTGGAAGGCATCACTCTGTCCGTAGGCTGTTAGTTGCCCGCCGGCCGAGAGCGTGAGCTTAGTATTGAGGTCGTACTCTACGCCTAGGAGGTATTCGTTGGTATTGCCCTGGAGTAGAGCCTGCTTGCCACTTGCCATCTTGGCCTGCTTATCGAAGTAGTGGTGATAGCCAGCCGACACACGTAGGTTCTCTAGGATGCTGTACTGCGCTCCGAGTGATAGGAGGGCAGGGATGTCGTTGTCTAGTATTCCCCCATCGTTGTAGTCTGCGATGCCCGTGGTGTTG
>CAMBHQ010000204.1 GCA_945867245.1 uncultured Porphyromonas sp. | reverse complement strand
AGACCATCAAGCGCCTACTAGCAGCCGAAGATATAGACTGCGACGAGCAAGAACTTATTATCCGTCGCGAAGTCTCTAGCAAGGGTAAGAGCCGTGCCTTCGTCAATGATACGCCAGCCTCGCTAGCTCTACTCAAGCAACTGAGCGAATACCTGATAGACATTCACTCGCAGCACAAAAACCTCCTCCTAGGCGATGCCCAGTTCCAGCTAGCAGTACTTGACCTCTACGGCAACCTGCAGGGCGAGCGCGAGGCTTATTACTCCGTGTACAAACGCTACCAGACGCTTAGCAAAGAGCTAGAGACTGCACGGCAGGTTGCCCAAGAGGCTATGCGCGAGCAGGACTTCATCCAGTTCCAGTTCACACAATTAGATGAGGCTCAGCTGCGTCCAGGCGAACTCGACAGCCTAGAGGCCGAGGAGCAAGCGCTCAGCCACGCCTTGGATATCAAAGCCGGCCTAGCTAGAGCCTACTCGACCCTCGATGATGACGAGCGTGGTGCACTGCCAGCTCTCTCTACAGCACTCGATGCCCTCGGCAGTGTGCGACGCTACTGGCCTGCGGCTGAGGAACTATACGAGCGTGTGCAGAGTACACGGCTAGAGCTCAGAGATATAGCCGATACCCTCTCTCAGCAGGAGGAAAGTATCGAGTACGACCCTGAGCGTTTAGCCATCGTAGAGCAGAGACTCGACTTGCTGAATACCCTACTAACGAAGCACAACTGCCCCGACATAGAGTCGCTGATAGCTCTGCGCGAGGAGCTAGACGAGCGCCTACAGAGCATCAATAACTCGGACGAGACTATCCGAGAGCTGGAGCTACAACTCGAGCAATGCCAAGGCGAGCTACAGAGTCTAGCCCAGACGCTCTATGAGCGTCGGCACTCAGCAGCCCAGGCTATTGAGGGTAAGCTCATCGAGGGGCTACGTATCCTCGGTATGCCACACATACGCTTCGAGATTAAGCTACAGCACGGAGCACACTATGGGCCTACGGGAGCCGACACGGTAACGTACCTCTTCTCGGCCAACAAGGATATACCCCTAGAGCCAGTCGCCGACATTGCCTCTGGCGGTGAGATATCACGCCTAATGCTCTGCATCAAGTCACTGATAGCCGACCGCAGACAGCTCCCGACGATTATATTCGACGAGATTGATACAGGTGTCTCTGGCGATATAGCCGACCGCATAGGGCTTATCCTACAGCAGATGGGTCGTAGTATGCAGGTCATGGCCGTTACCCACCTACCGCAGATAGCCGCAGCAGGCTCGCAACACATATATATATATAAGGAGCATAGTAGTTCGGCTACGCTTAGCCACATCCGCTATCTAGAGGAGACCGAGCGCATAGAGGAGATAGCACGCATGCAGAGTGGCAACAACCTATCGGCTATCACCCTAGCAGCGGCCAAGGAACTACTAGACAAAGCACAAAGCAGATAAACCATGAAACAGAACAAACTCATATACGGCACGCATTCTCTACTAGAGGCCCTAGAGGCAGGTAAGGAGATAGACAAAATCTTCATACGCCGTGGCCTCAAGACAGAAGAGACACAGCGCATACTCGCCCTCGCTAGAGAACGAATCATCCCCGTGCAGTCCGTACCCGTAGAGAAACTAGACCGCATCACGAGTCGCAACCATCAGGGCATACTGGCTTTCTTAGCAGAAATCGAATATACCGCTCTCGAGCAGCTCATCCCCCTACTCTACGAGGAAGGTCGTATGCCCTTCTTCGTTATCCTAGACGGCATCACCGACGTACGCAACTTCGGAGCCATTGCCCGTACTGCAGAGTGTGCTGGTGCCGATGCTATCATCATACCCGACCGAGGTAGCGTCAGCGTAACGGGCGATGCTATCAAGACCTCATCAGGGGCTCTGCATCGTCTGCCCGTATGCCGTGTAACCTCTATACCGCAGACCATACGCACGCTACAGCAGAACGGCATCAAGGTCGTAACGGCCAGCGAAAAGGCCAGTACACTATACACCGAGGAAAGCCTAACGCCACCTATTGCTATTGTGATGGGTAACGAAGAGGTAGGCCCTAGCGAAGAAACGCTCCGCCTATCCGATAGCCTAGCGCGCATTCCGCAGGTAGGTAACATTGGTTCGCTCAACGTATCGGTAGCCGCAGGCATTATGCTATACGAAGTCGTCCGACAGAGCCACATCACAGAGTAAGTACGACTATGCGCATTCGTCTTTATGCAGATGCTCCCAACTATGCGGAGCTACAGGAGGTCGTAGAGGCACTACGAGCCGGCAAGATTATCATATACCCTACCAGCACAGGCTATGCCTATGCCTGCGATGCACTGCAGAGCCGTGCTGTAGAAGAAATCTACAAGATTAAAAAGCTCGACCCGCGTAAGAAGTCGCTCTCTATCATGTTCCGCGACCTTAGCCAGGCCTCCGAATACTGCAGAATAGACGACCGTGCCTTCCGCTTCATCAAAGAGCACAAGGGCGAGTTTACTTTCATCCTACCTACAGCCTCTACCCTGCCCAAGATATTCAAGCATCGCAAGGAAGTAGGCGCACGACTCGTACTCAATCCTATCGGCAAGCTCCTCATCGAGCATCTAGGCAATCCCCTTATTACTTCCTCTCTGCCCATCGATGAAGAAGAGCCCGAGTACAGCACCGACCCAGAGCTCGTAGAGGAACGCTATGGCTGGGAGGTCGCTATCATAGTAGACGGTGGCATCCTGACAGGCTCGGCCTCGACCATTATAGACTGCACAGCAGAACCCTTCGAAGTGCTACGCCTCGGGCAAGGACGCCTAGACGACTTCGAGCCACTCCTACTGAGCGAGGAATAAATACCAGTAACTTAGACAATACTACATGTATAATATAGAAGCCATTAGGGCTGACTTCCCTATTCTCGATACGACTGTACACAAGCATCCGCTCGTGTATCTAGACAATGGTGCTACCACGCAGAAGCCCCGCGTCGTGCTGGAGGCTATTGAGCGGGCCTACA
>CAMBHQ010000203.1 GCA_945867245.1 uncultured Porphyromonas sp. | reverse complement strand
TCTACCTGACCTAGCTCACCGTAATAATCCATAAAGCGGTCGAGGTGTCGGAAGTTGGATGCCACGAAGGTAAAACCCTCATGCTCCGGCACATTGCGCACAGCATCTGCATCCTGGTCTACGGAGTATAGCCGACCGCCTGCCCCTAGGCGCTCTAGTATAGCACGAGTGTGCCCCCCACCTCCCATAGTTACATCTACATAACAACCATCAGGACGCAGGTCCATCCCCTCGAGGCATTCCTCGAGCATTACGGGGACATGATATACGCTCTCTTGCATGCTTTAGCCTTTGATTAGGTAACGATAAATATCATTGCCGTTAGCATAGAGCATCAGCAGCAAGAGGAGTATCATACCCGTCATCTGTATATAGCCCATAACCTGATCGCTTAGCTTACGCCCCGTCAGCATCTCTATCAGGATAAAGACGATATGTCCTCCATCGAGGGCAGGAATCGGCAAGAGGTTCATTACTGCTAAGATAATAGACAGGAAGGCTGTCGTCATCCAGAAGGCCTGCCAACTAAAGCCTGCGGGGAAGAGTTTAGCCATAGTACCTAGACCTCCGAGGCTCTGAGCGCCCTCCTTGGTGAAGATATGACGCAACCCCTCTACATAGCTAACGATAGTCTGCTTGGCCTTGCTGGCTCCGGCAGGCACGGCCTCTAGGAGGCTGTAGTCCACCTGCTCCATCTCGAAGATTTTCTCAGGCGAGCGCAGCATCACACCGAGCTTACCATCCTCGCTCAGAGCTACGCTCAGACGCAGGCTATCGCGACGCAATTGTAGCTCAATAGTCTGTCCTGCGTGCTCGGCCAGAGCTTCCATCACCTGACGCATGCTCGCTGTAGACTTGCCAGCTACACCGATAACCTCGTCGCCAGGTCGCACACCCGCCTCACGCAGGGCAATATTGTTCAGCTCCTCTATTATGAAAGGTATACGCAGAGAGGCTACCCCCTTACCATCTCTCAGAACGCGCTGCATCATATCGCTAGGGATGCTGATAGTCCGCTCCTCTGCTCCTCGCAGTACAGAGACTTCGCTAGCATTCACTAGACGCTCCACGACACTAGCATCCAGAGCATTGAACCCTCTATCGCCATCAATCGCTGTGATAATATCTCCGTCTACGAAGCCTACCCCGTGCATCGTCTCGCTAAACTCCCAGCCTACCTGTACACGACTTGGCTCTAGGCGCTTATCGCCCCATACGAAGGCGACAGATACGTAGATAAAGAAGGCCAAGATTAGGTTAAATATGATACCTCCGGCCATAATCAGGAGACGCTGCCAGGTCTTTTTACTACGGAACTCATCGGGTTTAGGAGCACTCGCTAGTTGCTCGGTATCCATCGACTCATCCACCATCCCTGCTATCTGACAGTAACCACCTAAGGGCAACCAGCCGAGGCCGTAGATAGTCCCGCTACGCTTAGACTGCCATTTGAAGAGAGAAAACCAAGGATTAAAGAATAAATAAAACTTCTCAACCCTCGTCCCGAAAAGACGAGCGAAGAAGAAATGCCCCAGCTCGTGGACGAAGACAAGGATAGAGAGTGATGCTATTAGCTGTACTATATTCATATACTATTGTTTACTTACGTGTAGATGAGACTTAAGGCTTCCAGACCTTAGCTAGACAACGAGCCTCGGCGTCATAGTCGGTAATGAGTTCGGTCGTAATACCCTCGTTGTAGTCAAAGTGGCTCAGCACAGACTCAATCATACGAGGCATATCTACGAAGCGCATACGCCCCTCGAGGAAACTCGCTACAGCCACCTCATTGGCAGCATTGAGCACGCAGGGCGCTAGCCCGCCCAGCTCCATAGCACGATAAGCGAGAGCTAGGTTGGGGAAACGCTCTAGGTCAGGACGCTCGAAGGTAAAATCCCGAGAGAAGATATCGTAGCGTGGATAGTCATTGGGGACACGTTGGGTAAGACCCATGGCATAGCCTATCGGCAGGCGCATATCAGGCTGCCCCAGCTGTGCCTTGATGACTCCATCCCTAAACTGTACCATCGAATGTATGATACTCTGCGGATGCACCACTACATCTATATCCTCGGGGGCGCAGTTGAATAGCCACTTGGCCTCCATCATCTCGAAGCCCTTATTCATCAATGAGGCGGAGTCGATCGTTACCTTCGCCCCCATAGACCAATTAGGATGCTTGAGCGCCTGCTCGACTGTAACCTGCGCTAATTCCTCGGCAGTATGCCTGCGGAAAGGGCCACCCGAGGCTGTAAGAATCAGTCGCTCGAAGGGCTCCTTCTCGCCCACTAGGCACTGATAGATAGCTGAATGCTCGCTGTCTACGGGGATAATATCCACACCATAACGACGAGCCATAGGCATAATAAGCTCCCCAGCAACTACAAGGGTCTCTTTGTTTGCCAGCCCTATAGTCTTGCGAGCCTCTATGGCTGCCATCGTAGGCCGGAGACCAGAATAGCCCACCATAGCCGTGATAACGAGGTCTACCTCGGGAAACGCTACGACCTCCTCGAGTGCATAGTCACCTGCTAGGACCTCTACATCCGTGCCTGCGAGTGCCTCTACGACATCGCAGTAGTACGCCTCCTCGGCTATTACTGCGTAACGAGGGCGAAACTCCAGAGCCTGCTCTATGAGTAGCTTGTAGTTGCGCCCAGCTGTGATGGCAAAAGCTCTGAATAGCTCTGGGTTTTGCCGTATGATATCTAGAGTTTGCGTCCCGATAGAGCCCGTAGAGCCCAAGATGCAGATGTTCCTTTGCTTTGCGTTAGTCATATCTTGTTTGTAACTACACAAAGATACTAAAGCTTTCCTATAGTAGCAATAAGCCTCCTCGGCACCAGCACAATAAAACCAAAGGGCTGAGGTCGTATCATACGCCTCAGCCCTCTTTTTTATCTATAGCCTATCGCCAAATCCGACGACTAATCAGCCGTCTCGGGCTCTGGTTCTGCCGAGGGTACATCCTCTAGGAAGTCCCTATCATAGCTCTCGCCGAGACCATCATAGGCAT
>CAMBHQ010000202.1 GCA_945867245.1 uncultured Porphyromonas sp. | reverse complement strand
GCACTGTTATTGAAGTAGGTCCTTGCGTGGTTACGCAGATTAAGACCTTGGAGAAGGATGGCTACGAAGCGCTTCAGCTCGGTTTCTCTGATGCAAAGGAGAAGCACACGTCGAAGCCTCTACAGGGCCACTTTGCCAAGGCTGGTGTGAGCCCCAAGAGACACTTGGCCGAGTTCAAGGGTTTTGATTGTAGTCAGTACAATCTAGGTGATGTGATTGACGTAAACCTTTTTGCTGATACTGTCTTCGTAGACGTAGTAGGTACCAGCAAGGGTAAGGGATTCCAGGGTGTTGTTAAGCGCCATGGTTTCGGTGGTGTAGGTCAGGCTACCCACGGTCAGCACAACCGCCTTCGTGCCCCCGGTTCTGTAGGTGCGTGTTCGTATCCTGCTAAGGTGTTCAAGGGTACCCGTATGGCTGGTCAGACAGGTAATGAGCGTGTAACCGTTCAGAACCTCGAAGTAATTAAGGTAATGCCCGAGCACAACCTCCTTCTTATCAAGGGTAGTGTGCCAGGAGCAAAGGGTTCAATCGTTGTAATCGAAAAGTAAATGGAACTAAGCGTATATAATATCAAGGGTCAGGACACAGGTCGTAAGATCGTTCTTGACGATGCTGTCTTCGGCATCGAGCCCAAGGAGCACGCTGTTTACCTCGATGTGAAGCAGTACCTAGCCAACCAGCGTCAGGGCACTCACAAGTCTAAGGAGCGTAGCGAAATCTCGGGTAGTACACGTAAGCTCATCCGTCAGAAGGGTGGCGGTGGTGCCCGTCGTGGTGATATCAACTCGCCTCTGCTCGTAGGTGGTGGTCGTGTATTCGGTCCTACCCCACGTAGCTATAGCTTCAAGCTCAATAAGAAGCTCAAGGGTCTAGCCCGTCGTAGCGCGCTCTCTAGCCGTGCTGCTGCAGGCGAAATCGTAGTCGTAGAGAACTTCGACTTCGAGGCACCCAAGACTAAGAACTTCGTAGAGCTAACCAAGGCTCTCGGTCTAGATGGTGTAAAGGCGCTCTTCGTAGCTGCCGAGGTAAGTGCCAACGTTGCACTCTCTGCACGTAACCTCCCAGCTGCTAGCGTGGCTAACGCTCGCCAGCTGAATACTTACGCAGTGCTCAACTGCCGTAAGCTCGTTCTCACGGAGGACGCTGTAGCAGTAGTCAACGAATTGTTTAAGGCGTAATAATAGGAGGACAAAGCAATGAGAATTATCATTAAGCCTGTTATCACGGAGAAGACTTCGAAGGATACTGAGAAGTTTAGCAACCGTTATACATTCCGTGTGGCTCCCGATGCCAACAAGATCGAGATTAAGAACGCCGTAGAGGCTATGTACAATGTAAAGGTAGTAAGCGTAAACACGATGAACTACGATGGTAAGCGCAAGGCGCGCTACACCAAGAGTGGTCTACTACGTGGTAAGGTAGCAGCTTTCAAGAAGGCTGTCGTAACGCTTGCAGAAGGTCAGGTGATCGACTTTTACGCTAACATCTAAACAGAACAATGGCAATACGTAAACTCAAGCCCACAACACCGGGTCAGAGACATAAGATTATTGGTGCCTTCGATACGATCACGGCAAGCGCACCAGAGAAGTCTCTAGTAGTAGGTAAGCGTAAGACTGGTGGTCGTAACAACACCGGTAAGATGACTATGCGCTATATCGGCGGTGGTCACAAGCAGAAGTACCGCTTTATCGACTTCAAGAGAACCAAGGACGGCATCCCAGCTACAGTAAAGAGCATCGAGTACGACCCCAACCGTACGGCTCGTATCGCTCTGCTTTACTACGCTGACGGTGCTAAGGCCTATATGCTAGCTCCTAAGGGTCTAGAGGTAGGTCAGACCGTGATGAGTGGTGCAGAAGCAGCTCCCGAAGTAGGTAACTGCCTCCCACTAGCTAATATCCCCGTTGGTACCATTATCCACAACATCGAGCTACGCCCTGGTCAGGGTGCCAAGATGGTACGTTCGGCTGGCGCTTTCGCCCAGCTGACCTCTCGTGAAGGTACTTACGTTGTTATCAAGATGCCATCAGGCGAAACACGCCGTATCCTCTCTGCTTGTAAGGCTACTATCGGTAGCGTTAGCAACGAAGAGCACGCTCTAGAGCGTAGCGGTAAGGCAGGTCGTAGCCGTTGGCTAGGTCGTCGCCCACGTAACCGTGGTGTGGTTATGAACCCTGTGGATCACCCAATGGGTGGTGGTGAAGGGCGTGCCTCTGGGGGACACCCACGTAGCCGTAAGGGTATCTATACTAAGGGTCTCAAGACACGTGCTCCGAAGAAGCATTCTTCTAAGTACATCATCGAGAGACGTAAGAAGTAATCTGATAAAACAACGTATTTATGAGTCGTTCACTTAAGAAAGGTCCATATATCAATCTCAAACTTGAGAAGAAGGTCTTGGCGATGAATGAGTCTGGTAAGAAGGCTGTCATCAAGACATGGGCTCGTGCCTCAATGATTAGCCCTGACTTCGTAGGGCACACTATTGCAGTGCACAATGGTAACAAGTTTATCCCCGTATTCGTTACGGAGAACATGGTAGGGCACAAGCTCGGTGAGTTTTCACCAACGCGCACCTTCCGTGGTCATGGTGGTAACAAGAAGAAGTAATCGGCTGGAGTTTGACTTCAGATTTTAATAGTTAGATATTAAGAGAAATGGGTAATAGAAAAAGACTTTCAGCCGATGCTCGCAAGGAGGCTCGTCAGAACGAGTACTTCGCCTCTCTACGCAACGTACCTACGTCGCCTCGCAAGATGCGCCTCGTAGCTGATATGGTGCGTGGTATGGAGGTGAGCCGCGCTCTGGGTGTGCTCAAGTTTTCTAACAAGGAAGCTGCAGCACGTGTAGAGAAGCTCCTCCGCTCGGCTATCGCCAACTGGGAACAGAAGAATGGTCGCACCGCAGAGGATGGCGAGCTATTCATCACACGTATCTTCGTGGATGGTGCTGCTACTCTCAAGCGTATGCGTCCTGCTCCACAAGGTCGTGGATACAGAATTCGCAAGCGTTCAAATCACGTCACGATTTTCGTGGACACTAAAAACTAAGCAAGCAGAT
>CAMBHQ010000201.1 GCA_945867245.1 uncultured Porphyromonas sp. | reverse complement strand
GAAGAGCTCCGTAATGCGCTTGATATCCTCCTTATTGTCAATCACCCAGAACTCGTGCCCGAAGCCATCGAGCTCCGCTACGAAGCTATACACAGGCTTAGTATCGGTGTACTTCTTGACAATAGCGTTGATTTCCTCCTTGCTGGGGTAAGCAAAGAATACAGGCTCGATATTGGCATTATTAACGCGCACATGCTTCATGCGGTCTTCCTCCTTGTCTCGGCGCGTTAGCTCGTGCTTCTTGATCACACCATTGAGGTAGTCATCTACGTAGGCACCGACTACGAGGCCGTACTGCGTCTTGCCGTTCATCGTCTGAGCATAGACGTAATAGTTCTCCTCCGCATCCTGTACCAGCCAGCCATTCTTGCGGAACATAGCGAAGTTCTCGGCCGCCTTCTCATAGACAAATTCTTCGTGCTCGTCCGTACCGACAGGGAAGTCAATCTCCGGACGAATAATGTGATAGAGGGACATCTCGTTGCCCTCTGCCTCTTGGCGAGCCTCGTCGCTATTGAGAACGTCATAAGGGCGCGAAGCGACGCGCTCCACTAGGTGCTGTGGTGGACGGATACCACGGAAAGGTTTGATGATAGCCATAGGGTTATTATGGATGTGGTGATGATTACTTATTTAGACGGAAGCGTTCGTTGCCATCCTGGATGAAACCGACAATCTGACGCGCAGCGGCTAGACCGGCATTGCTGTTAGCCTCGGCTGTCTGAGCGCCCATCTTCTTGGGCGTAGCGAAATAGCGCTCGCCTAGTGCCTCGAGCATCTCGGCATGATTGGCGGGCTGTATGTCGGTGAAGTAGCGGAGGTCTTCGCGCTCCTTGAGGACCTCTAGTAGTTCAGCCTCGTTGATAATCTCCTTGCGTGCAGTATTCACGAGGATAGCCTTCTTGGGCATCGAACCCACTAGCGCCTTGCCAATGCTACCCTTAGTCTCTGGGGTGGCAGGGATGTGCATAGAGACGATGTCGCAGCTAGAGAATAGCTCGGCCGTCGTGGCGATAGGCGTAACGCCCTCAGCCTCGATAGCCTCGGCAGGCATGAAGGGGTCGTAGGCGAATACCTGCATACCTAGGCCCTTGGCAATACGAGCCACGTTGCGCCCCGTAGCACCATAGGCTAGGAGGCCTAGACGCTTGCCCATAAGCTCTGTACCCGAGGTGCCATTGAAGCGGTTGCGAATGCCGAATAGGAGCATAGCTATTACAAGTTCAGCCACGGCATTGGCGTTCTGACCAGGCGTATTCATCACGCATACGCCATGCTGGGTAGCAGCCTCTAGGTCTACGTTGTCGTAGCCTGCACCAGCGCGTACTACGATTTTGAGTTGCTTGGCAACAGCGAAGACCTCAGCATCTATGATATCGCTACGGATAATGATGGCATCTACATCAGCTACGGCAGCGAGGAGCTCGGCCTTGGAGCTATACTTCTCGAGGAGTAGGGTCTCGAAGCCGGCAGCATCTAGTATCTCACGGATGCCCGTAACGGCAGCGGCAGCGAAGGGCTTCTCCGTCGCCAATAGTACTTTTGTCATGATGACTCTCTGATTTATAATAAGGCTAGACTCTGCCAGCAAACGCCCGCCCCGCGCTCGGGGCTATAGGCGTTTGCTCGTAGAATCAATAATATACGATAATTAGTGCTTACGCTCGAAGTCGCGCATAGTCTGTATGAGCGCCTCTACGCTGCTCTTAGGCATAGCGTTGTAGAGCGAGGCACGGAAGCCTCCCACAGAGCGGTGTCCCTTGATGCTCGACATACCTAGACCAGTTGCATAGTCGTAGTATTCCTTCTCTAGCTCCTTGTACTCATCGTTCATCACGAAGCACACGTTCATGATAGAGCGGTCCTCAGGACGCACCGTACCACGGAATAAGCGGTTGCGGTCGATTTCGTCGTAGAGCATCTGAGCCTTCTCTAGGTTCATGCGCTCTAGCACCTTCACGCCACCGAGCTCCTTGTACCACTTCATCGTCTGCAGAGCTACATACACGGGGAATACAGGAGGGGTATTATACATAGACTCCTCTAGGTGTACGCTGTACTTGAGCATTGTAGGGATAACGCGGTCTACCTGGTCTAGGGCAGAGGTCTTCACGATTACGAAGGTAGCACCCGCTGGGGCGATATTCTTCTGTGCACCACCATAGATGATGTCGTACTTACTCACGTCTACAGGGCGAGTAAAGATATCACTACTCATATCCCCCACGAGGCGACAAGGCACGTCGATATCCTCACGTAGTTCGGTACCATACACGGTGTTGTTCGTTGTGATGTGGAGATAGTCGTAGTCGGCCGTAACCTTATCCCATGGCTTGGGATACCAGCTGTAGAGGTCGTCCTTACTAGAGCCTAGTACGTCTACCTGACCGAAGAGCTTAGCCTCCTTGATAGCCTTATTAGCCCAGGTACCAGAGTCGATATAGGCGGCCTTGGTCTTGAGTAGGTTCATAGGTACCTGCGCAAACTGCAGGCTGGCACCGCCACCTAGGAAGAGGACCTCGTAGCCCTCGGGGATATCGAGGAGCTCCTTCATAAGGTCGCGTGCTTCCTTCATCGTAGCTGCGAATTCCTTACCACGGTGGCTCACTTCGAGGATTGATAGACCTGTGCCGGCATAGTTAAGTACTGCCGAGGCTGCATCGCGGATAACGCTTTCGTCCAAGATCGATGGACCTGCAGAGAAATTATGCTTCTTCATAAGCTCTAATGGTGTTATATTACCGTTTATCTTGTTGATATACTATATACTATCCTAAGGCCTCTCTAGGGCTATAAAAATAAATCCCCAGAGAATACACTAGCAAAGTTAGTATATATTAGCAAACTAACAAATATCACATCCAACATCACGCACTTATTTGTTTTGGCACTTGCCTAGTATCAATATGTAGTGCCCCAGCTAGCATTATGCGTCCAGAGAAGCGGGGAGGGCGGATAGATAAAGCGACGAGAGCGGAGTGAGCTATAGCCCTAGAGCGCCTTGGCCAGCTATAGCAAAACAAAAAGTCCCCTTGAGCCGGAGCTCAAGAGGACTCTATATGCGAGATA
>CAMBHQ010000200.1 GCA_945867245.1 uncultured Porphyromonas sp. | reverse complement strand
TGAACACTGCCACCTCTACGGCCTGGGCGACCTCCCTGAGATTCTGAATATCTGGCTCGAGCACCTGAGAGCTGCCGTCTAGCCTATGAACCTACAGACCAAAGTACGCCTGCCCGAGCCACTCCGAGTACGCCTGAGCTATGGCAATCAGCTCCTGAGTATGGGCTCCTGCTTTAGTGAGCATATCGGTAACCACCTGCGGCATCTGGGGCATCATATAAGCGTGAACCCCTACGGCATCGCTTATAATCCTGTCTCCATAGCTATGGGGCTAGAGCGTCTGCTAGAGCAACGCCCCTACGAGGCCTCGGAGCTTTTTGCTTGGGGTGGGCTATATCATAGTCGTGGGCATCACGGCTCTTTCTCTAGTGCTAGTCCCGAGCGAAGTCTAGAGCTTATCAATGAGGCCTATGGAGCGGCTACGGCACATTTAGGAGCGCTACGCTATCTACTAATCACATGGGGGACTGCCTGGATATATAGCGAGCAGGCGACGGGTGAAGTCGTGTCGAACTGCCATAAGCGCCCAGAGCGCGACTTCGAGCGACGTCTCTGGACAGTGGAAGAGCTCGTAGCATGTGTGCGACCAGTGCTGACGAGGCTACTGGAGCAGAATCCCGAGTTACAGATAATTACGACTATTAGTCCGATTCGGCATCTGCGTGATGGTGCCCATGGTAACCAACTGAGCAAGGCTACGTTGCTACTGATGGATGAGGCCCTGCGGGCAAGCCTAGGTCATGAGCGCTATGTCTACTATCCCGCCTACGAGTTGCTTATGGACGAGCTAAGGGATTATCGCTTTTATGCTGAGGATATGGCGCACCCCTCGCTACAGACACAGCGCTATATCGCAGAGGGCTTCGCGGCTTGGCTGATGGATACGCCGACGACACAGCTAGCGGAGCATGTACGTCGGCTCAAGGCCCAGGTGGCCCATCGCCCCCTACATAGCGACCATCCCGACTGGCAGTTGCAACAAGAGCAACTAGCTATGCTGGTCGATAGTTTCAGGCTACAGCATCCCGAGGTGCTCTGGGACTAGGCTGAGCGAGTATGTTACCTCGGTTAGAGGCTTGACCATATAAGGGTTGCACAGTGAGGCGAATGTTTTTTTTATCAACAGCATTAAACCTAGAGGTGGTATGAGTGTCTAAATGGGGATTAGATGCTAATCGAATAAGATTGATGATGTGTTGGTAGTACCCGGTAAGTCGTGAGATTTGCTGGGTACTATTTTTGTGCTTAGGTGTGGTATCCCTACGTAGTCTCTATCTATCAATATCCTAACTTACTATTGCGCGCGGTGGCTTCGTAGTAGCTTCTATATCCGTACAATAATAGAGGCCCAGTGCATTGTGCACTGGGCCTCTATTGTTTGGTAATTGACTTTGTAGTAGACCGAGCCTTAGGATAAGAGCTTGTAGGTCTCGTTGGCAATCATATACTCCTCGTCTGTGGGGATTACCACGACCTTAACACGGCTCTCGGGCTTGCTGATAAGAGCGGCCTTGCCACGTAGCCCTGTGTTTACGCTCTCGTCTATCTCTATGCCGAGGAACTCGAGTCCTTGGCAGCAGGCAGAGCGGACAGCATCGCTATTCTCGCCCACACCTGCAGTGAAGACAAGGATATCAAGTCCACCGAGGGCAGCCGCATAGGCACCGATATACTTCTTGACACGATAGGTGAGCATATCCTTAGCTAGCTTGGTGAGCTTGTTGCCTTCGTTGATGCCCTTCTCGATATCACGCATATCGCTACTACCGATGCAGGCCACACCATAGAGGCCGCTCTTCTTATTTAGCAGAGTCGATACTTCCTTGACCTTTAGCTGGCTACGTGTACCCTTGTCCTCAGTCGTAATATAATCAGCAATCTCAGCGGGGTCGAAGTCCGTCTTGTCAAGGAGGAACTCCACGACGCCAGAGTCGATATCACCTGCGCGAGTCCCCATTACCAGTCCTTCTGCAGGGGTCATACCCATCGAGGTGTCGATGCTTTTACCATCCTTGATGGCTGTAATCGAGGCCCCGCTACCAATGTGAGCTGTGATGATTTTGGACGATTCGTAAGGGATGCCCAGAAACTCGGCCGCCTTGTGGCTCACATAGTCGTGGCTAGTGCCGTGGAAGCCGTAGCGTCGTACGCCATGATTCTTGTACAGATGATAAGGCAAAGCGTACATATAGGCGTGCTCAGGCATAGTCTGATGGAAAGCTGTGTCGAAGACCCCACAGTGTGGCTTGTCGCTTAGTACACGCTGTGCAGCTCGGATACCCATGATGTTGGCGGGGTTGTGTAGAGGAGCCAAGGGAATACACTTCTCCAGCTGAGCAATGACCTTATCATCAATGATAACGCTACCCGAGAAGACTTCACCTCCGTGCACGAGACGATGACCCACGGCCTCTATCTCGTCGATGCTACGGATATGCCCTACCTCGAGGTCTAAGAGCTTCTCGAGGATAACCTCTACGCCACGTGTATGGTCGGGTATCGCAGTAGGGAACTCCTCCTTCGTGCCGTCAGGCTTCTGCACCTTGATGAATGACTCGGCCGTGCCTACACGCTCTACGATACCGACTGTGATAACCTTATATTCGGGTAGCTCGATGAGCGAATACTTGAGCGAGGAGCTACCGCAGTTGAGGACTAGAATTTTCATATTAGAGTTGTTTAGCGGCGATTGCCTGGTTGGCTGTGATAGCGGCCATCTTGTAAATATCGTCCACAGAGCAACCACGGCTAAGGTCATTAACAGGAGCGGCCATACCCTGTAGGATAGGCCCTACGGCCTCTGCGCCTGCGAGACGCTGTACCAGCTTGTAGCCGATGTTGCCGACCTCTAGGCTAGGGAATACGAGTACATTAGCCTGACCGGCAACGGTGCTGTCTGGGGCCTTTAGCTTGGCCACCTTGTCTACGAGGGCTGCGTCGGCCTGTAGCTCGCCTTCGATTGCTAGCTCTGGAGCCATCTCTTTGGCTAGGCGAGTGGCCTCTACGACCTTATCTACCATCTCGTGCTTAGCGCTACCCTTGGTAGAGAAGCTCAGCATAGCAACCTTGGGCTCT
>CAMBHQ010000199.1 GCA_945867245.1 uncultured Porphyromonas sp. | reverse complement strand
TCCCCTATGGCTACGCTAAGCGTGGGGATTGTAGCGTGATAGTGTCTAGTGGAGTAGGGGCCGCAGGGACGCTCTTTCGTATCGGGACGAGAAGCGAGATCGTATTATTAACCCTTTACCCCAAAGAGCATAATGGCAAAAGGAACTAAGTGGTATGTCGTTTGGCAGGGACGCGAACCAGGTGTCTACGACTCGTGGGACGAATGCCAAGCGCAGATACAGGGTATTAGTGGGGCCAAATACAAGGCTTTCCCCACACAGACGGCAGCCCTCAGAGCATACGAAGATGGCTACGAGCAGTACCGCCGTCAGCAGGGTACACTCCCCTCTGAGGATAAGCCTATCCTACGTTCCCTTAGCGTCGATGCCGCTTGCTCGGGAAACCCAGGAGTGATGGAGTATCGAGGCGTGCTGGTAGAGACTAAGCGCGAAGTCTTCCGTGTCGGGCCTTTCCCAAAGGGAACGAATAATATCGGTGAGTTCCTTGCCCTCGTCCATGGCATTAGCTTGCTGAAAAAGCATAATATCACCATGCCTATATATAGCGATAGCGTAACCGGTATCGCTTGGGTGCGCAACAAGCGCTGCAAGACGCTCCTGCCCCGTGAGGCAGAGACCGAGGCGCTTCTCGATCTCGTGGCACGAGCCGAGGCATGGCTGAGGGACAATCCTCACGAGGCGGATATCCGTAAGTGGAATACCGAGGCTTGGGGCGAGATACCTGCCGACTTCGGTCGGAAATAGTTACATTTACACATCGATATAGTTATTTCATCTCATAATTACTGCGCTATGCTACTAGGTCGATGTTCTTATCGGATTATCTCATTGCTGGGGCTTGTGTGCCTTTTGGGGCAAGCCCTCGTGGCTCAGCGCCTCGAGCAGACGCCCCCCGAGCGCCTATCCCTCGAGGCTGAGGTCGAGACTTTCTTCCGTGATAATGAGTACGGAGCACAGATCTGTGATGACTATACTCTACCAGGCTATCGCCTACGCCTAAACCTCGACTACAACACCCCTACGCGTCGCCCTCTGCGTCTGAAGCTCGGGCTGTCTAACCTCTACTATTGGGGCGCAAGCCTCTACCCAAATGCTCCTTATTACATTGACCTCCCTTACTGGAGTGATGAGGGCAGTGGCTATAGTCGCTTTCGCCTGCGTCCCTTCGTGCAGGCAAGCATTCGGCTGCACCCTAGATGGGAGCTAACACTCGGCTCTCTGCATGGCGGTGTAGCGCATCGCCTAATAGAGCCCCTTTACAATCCCGAGCTACGTCTGACGGCAGACTACGAGACGGGCATACAGCTTCGCCATAGCTCCGAGCGTCTATCGCTAGATGCTTGGGTAGATTGGCGGAGCTTTATTTTTCGGCGGGCGAGGCATCAGGAGGCCTTCGTGGCGGGTGCTAGACTCGACTACGACCTGCTAAGCACCAAAGGCTCGGCCCTAAAGCTGAGAGCCCAAACGCTATGGGGGCATCGGGGCGGGATAGAGAATATAGTCCCCGATACGGTGCATACATGGGGGAATACAGCCTTAGGTCTGCAGTACCAGTATCGTCGTAGAGGGCAGCGTCGACCTCTGACGTTCTCGGTCGGCACTTATCTACTGACCTACACGCAGCGTGGGGGGCATTATGCTAGCGATTTGGGCCTAGGGAGCTACACCGAGCTCGGCCTAGCGGGACGTAACTGGGAACTCGGCCTAGCAGGCTGGTATGCGCGTGGGTATATGGGGGTGCTCTCTACACCTTTTGTACAGAGCGAGCTCTTGCGTTCGCCCCAGGGGCGTCTGTATAGTCCGAGTACCTCTTACCTCAAGATTTCGGCAGGCTATAGTTTGTATGAGGGCCAGTGGTACACGCTCGGATGCCGTGCGGCCATGTGGATGTACCCCAGAGGCAGTAGCACTATGGCCGAGGTGTATCTGTCTATTCGACCACGTTTCGTATTACTGAGGGGGCGTTAGGCTGGGCTTGCTCGGCCTGTGTTCTTGAGTTTTAGTGGGGGTAGGGGGCGTTAGCTCTCTGTCTCTTCTTGGGCCTAGTGCCAATCGGCCATCTCTTTACCTAGTAGGTGGCCATTGCTCTGTATCCTTTCCCGAAAATAGTTGACTGTTTAGGTCGTAGGCAGACTGATAATGTTTACAATTCTGTTGGGACGCGTACCGAAAGCGTAGACAGCCCCCGTGTTGCGAGGGCGAAGATATGTTTGTTTTGTATCAGTCCGATTTCGGGAATTCCTTTTATCTTTGTCTTATCGAATAGAGTAACTTAGCATTAATCGCATTATAACACGAATAAATCATGACCATGCCGAGAATACTATCGACAATATTCATCTTACTAGGCTTCTCCTATTCACTACAGGCGCAGAGCTTTCCTGCAGACACTTTGGTCATAGGTCGATACGACCGAGTGGCGATTCCATCTCAGAGTGGGAAGCCTATTTACCTGTATGCTTCGCCTCTGCGTTCTCCTAAGACCTCTGGGACTAAAATGCGCCCTAAAGACTGGGTGAATTTCGACTATTCGAAACAAGAAAATCGCCTCCATGGGATGGGGCCTCAGAAGGATGATATCATCATGGAGAACTTCTTCGAATACACTGTAAACGCATCCCAACAGCGGTACTACAGCTTTTATTACAAAGGGACAGGTGAGCTCATAAGTCAAGAGCAGTTCGGGCAAATTCGCTTCTCTACCATAGAGACAGTACGCAGAGCCATCAGTCCCTATAGGCTGACGCTCCCAGATGACGTTTGGGGTAAGCTCGGAGAGCTTTACCGCTGGCAGTACCCAAGTCTATATGTAGTGTCTTATGATACCGAGCGCAAGGGTTACTACAAGTATCACATTGGGCTAACGATTTATGAGGATTATAATCATCCTAAGGCCTACAGCTATCACTAGCCTGCTGTGAAGTTGGTTCCGGGCTTTTCGTTTCGATTGCAGTCCGGAACAAACCAAGACGAAGAACTTAGGGATATCTTACGAAGGAATTATAAAAGACAAAAGGATATGATTACTAGATGTTTGCTTTGGGTAATCGTTCTACCCCTGTTGTGCTGTGTGAGCCT
>CAMBHQ010000198.1 GCA_945867245.1 uncultured Porphyromonas sp. | reverse complement strand
CGAGGAGGAAGATTCCGTTGCCCTTAGTAAGCGGGCCATGCAGAGTAAGTCGGGCAAGGTAAACATTGCTGTAGTACTGCTGCGCTATCTGTCTAATTATACAGACTTCGCCCGCCTAGAGGTAGACTCACGCGTGCATCTATTCTACACGAATAATGTGGACGAGCTAGCCGAGGCCGACATTATTATTATCCCAGGGAGTAAGAGCACCCTAGCAGACCTCTACGAACTTAGGCGCAATGGCGTAGCCCAAGCGATAGTACAGGCTAGACGAGCAGGCAAGACGATATTGGGCATCTGCGGAGGCTATCAGATTATGGGGCAGGAAGTACTAGACCCCGATGGCGTAGAGGGGGATATCCCTCGTTTGCCGGCTCTGGGATTGCTCCCCACCTCTACAACGATGGCAGGGGATAAGATTACACGTCAGTGTAGCTTTAGTTTTCTCGAGGATAAGAGCCGATGCCAAGGTTACGAGATTCATATGGGACGTACTGTCCCTGTTGACGGCGCAGAGGCTTCGCCCTTCGCCCGACTAGATGATGGGCGAGATGATGGTTATTACCTCGATCGCCATTGTATGGGCACTTACTTGCATGGCGTGCTGGATAATCCCGCCTTCGTAGACTACCTGCTAGAGCCTTATAAGGAGCGCATAAGCGGGGAGGCGACAATGCTCGATTATGATGCCTATAAGGACGAACAGTACAATCGTTTGGCCGAGCACTTGCGTACACATATCGATATGAATCTCATCTACCAGATGATGCAGCATGATTAAGGGACACGGCGATGACCTCTATCGTTACGAGGGGATAAAGGCAAACTTCAGCTCTAATGTCTATGCGGCTACAGACAATCAAGCCTTGATGCAGTATTTGGCCTCTGTGCTAGTCGAGCGCTCAGCGTCTTATCCCGAGCCAGAGCCCTATACGTTGCAAGCTCGTCTAGCAGAGTATCATGGCCTTAGGCCCGAGAATATCCTCGTAACGAATGGTGCTACCGAGGCTATTTACTTGATTGCTCATAGCCTAGCGGGCAGACAGGTCTCCATCGCAGAGCCTACCTTCAGCGAGTATCGCTCAGCCACAGAGCTCTATCAATCGCCCATTGTCTCGGGGGCTAGTATCCGTTGGATGTGCAACCCCAATAATCCTACGGGGCAGGCACGAGCGGAAGAATTAGCCGAGGGCGAAGAGCTACTCATTGTAGACCGCAGTTACGAGTACTTTTGTCGTAAGGCTCTGCCAAGTTTGCTCCTAGATGGCAGACATATCTACATCTATTCGCTGACCAAGCGCTATCGTATGCCAGGGCTAAGGCTCGGCTATATAGTAGCTTCGGACGAGCTTATAGCACTTATCGCTGCTATGCGTCAGCCCTGGAGCGTCAATGCTCTAGCGATAGAGGCAGGCTTGTGGCTTGTGCAGAATAGATTTCCCGAGAGTATTGATCGGCAGCGTATGTGGGCAGAGAGCGATGCACTATATCATAGGCTTAGCAGCCTCCCAGGCATAGAGATAGAGCCTACGGATACGCACTTTATGCTCCTTCGGACACCGATAGAAGCCTCGGTTCTCAAGGAGCGCTTAGCACTTGATTATGCTATCTTGGTGCGTGATGCTAGCAACTTCGAGGGCCTAAGCCCCTATCATATACGCATAGCAAGTCAGGGGCAGGCCGCGGACGAGCGATTGGTAATAGCTCTGTCTGACATTATGGCGCAAGCCTAGCCGTGGCACAACACTTGACCTAAGCATTGATACAAGCAAACTAATAATCAAACTACATATATATTATGAGCATCAAACCACTAGCTGACCGCGTGCTGATTAAGCCAGTAGCGGCAGAAGAGAAGACTGTCGGAGGTATCATCATTCCCGACTCTGCCAAAGAAAAGCCCGCTAAGGGCGAAGTCGTTGCCGTAGGACAGGGTACTAAAGACGAAGCCATGGTACTGGCTGTCGGAGACCTAGTACTCTATGGCAAGTACGCAGGGACAGAGATAGAGCATGAGGGCGTGAAGTACCTAATTATGCGTCAAAGCGACGTATTGGCGACACTCTAAGGTTAAGTATTCAACTAGGTAAAAGAAATAACAACAATTGCAATGGCAAAGGAAATAAAGTTCGACATGGAGGCACGCGACCTCCTAAAGCGTGGTGTAGACTCACTAGCTAATGCTGTCAAGGTTACGCTCGGCCCTAAGGGACGCAACGTTATCCTAAGCAAGACCTTCGGCGCACCCCATATCACCAAGGACGGGGTATCAGTGGCTAAGGAAGTAGAGCTAGAGGACCCTTTCGAGAATATGGGTGCTCAACTCGTTAAGGAAGTAGCGAGCAAGACTAATGACGATGCTGGTGATGGTACTACTACAGCGACTATCTTAGCTCAGGCCCTCATCAGTGTAGGTCTAAAGAACGTTACTGCAGGGGCTAATCCAATGGACCTCAAGCGTGGTATTGATAAGGCTGTAGCTAAGGTCGTGGCTGAGATACGTGCAATGGCTCGTGAAGTAGGTGATGACTTCGAGAAGATTGAGCATGTGGCTAAGATTTCCGCTAACGGAGACGAACATATCGGTGCACTTATCGCTGAGGCCATGCGCAAGGTTAAGAAGGAGGGCGTAATCACTGTAGAAGAAGCCAAGGGCACTGATACCACAGTAGAGGTGGTAGAGGGTATGCAGTTTGACCGTGGCTATATCTCGCCTTATTTCGTAACGAACAGCGAGAAGATGGAAGCTCAGCTAGAGAATCCCTTCATCTTGCTCTACGATAAGAAGATTAGCGTACTCAAGGAAGTGCTACCTATACTAGAGCAGACTCTCCAGACTGGGCGTCCACTCCTCATTATCGCCGAGGACATAGAGAGCGAAGCGCTGACGACACTTGTGGTGAATAGACTGCGTGGTAGCCTCAAGGTATGTGCAGTCAAGGCTCCTGGTTTCGGTGATCGTCGCAAGGCCATGCTACAGGACATCGCTACGCTTACAGGGGGTGTCGTAATCAGCGAAGAGACAGGACTACAGATTGATGACGGAACGCTTGATATGCTGGGTCGTGCTGAGAAGATAA
>CAMBHQ010000197.1 GCA_945867245.1 uncultured Porphyromonas sp. | reverse complement strand
ACATCGACCTCAGTGCAGGTGCTCAGTACAATAGCATCGACAATCCGAGCCTCAGCGAGCGTGCTAGACGGAATACTAGCTTCGACTTTAGGCAACAATTTCAGGTCAATGCTACGGCTCGTCTAGGGACTAAGCTACGCCTAGACCTCAGCTACAGCACACAGCCAAGCATCAGTCAGGAGGGTACAAATATCAAGCTCACCTACGACGGTGGCGAGGACGACATACTACGTCAGGTGGAGGTCGGCAAGGTCCGCATGCAGACACGTAATAGCTTGGTCGGTGGAGGAGAGAGCCTATTCGGCATATCTAGCAAGCTACAGCTTGGTCGCCTTAGTATGGACTTTCTGGTGAGCCAGCAGAGGAGTCAGAGACGACGCCTACAGACACAGGGAAACAACGAAATACAGAACTTCGAACTATCTGCTGCCGATTACGACGAGAATAGACACTTCTTCCTTAGTGGCTTCTTCCGCGCACGCTACGAAGAGGCTCTCCGAGACCTTCCCCTCGTAAATACTGCCGTGCGTATTACACGCATAGAGCTATGGATTAGCAACAAGCGTGGCCAGTACGAGGATGCACGCCATGTAGCCGCCTTCGCTGACCTCGGCGAGCATAATCACATCCACAACAGCTATATTCAACGACGAGGGAGTGATATAGCCCCAAACAACCAAGCCAATAGTCTCTACGCTCTTCTCACTGAGGGGAATGCACCGAGAGCGCTACAGCGACTCAGTGAGCGACTACCAAGCCAGATACGCATCGGACTAGACTACGAGCGCCAAGAGCAAGCGAGACGGCTTAGCCCCAGCGAATACACACTCAACGAGCACCTCGGTTATGTCAGTCTGCACACACGCCTACAGCCAGACGAAGTCCTCGCAGTAGCCTACGAATATACCTATGAGGGCAAGACCTATCGCGTCGGGGAGCTAAGTCGGGATTTTAGCTCAGAGGGCGCCACCGACGCACCCCTATTCGTCAAGCTCCTCAAAGGGACGCATAGTAGCCCCGATAGCCCTTATGCCTCCTACATGATGCGCAATGTCTATCACCTAGGTAATGCGATAAGCGGAACAGATGGCTCCAGTTTTAACCTAGAGGTACTCTATCGGAGCGACAAGCGAGGTCTTAGCCTACCCTACCTACCCGAAAGCCAACATGAAGACAAACGCCTACTACACCTCCTAGGTCTAGACCGCATCAACCAGCAAAACGAACCACTAGCAGACAACCGCTTCGACTATTTACCAGGCATAACCATTCTACCTGAGCGGGGCTGGATTTATTTGCCTAGCGTGGAACCCTTTGGTAGCACCCTAGCAAGTCGAGGCATAGAGGATAGCTTCCTTTATCACGAATTATACCGTCAGTCTGCGACAGTAGCCAAACAGAATGCCGAGCGCAATAAGTACATCCTCAGAGGACGTTACATGGCCAGTGCTCAGGGAGAGATACAGCTCGGTGCTACTCAGATTAGCCCAGGCTCGGTACGTATTACAGCAGGCGGTCAAGAGCTACGTGAGGGAGAGGACTACATCGTAGACTATATGCAGGGGACCGCCCGCATTACCAACAGCCAAATACTCGCCAGCAATCTACCCCTAGATATTCATCTGGAGGAGAATGACCTACAGAGTCAGATGCGCCGTAGCCTCCTAGGGGTAGACCTAAACTACCAGCTCAGCAAGTCTCTCAACCTCGGAGCAAGTGCTCTTTACCTATCCGAGTTGCCTAGCGAGAGCAAATTATCCCTAGGCAACAATGCCATCAGCAACCTGCTTTGGGGGGCACAGCTCAACTGGCAACAATCTCTCCCTAGCCTACAGCGCTTTCTGACTCGCTTACGCCTCAACAACCCGCAGGTACCTAGCCAGATCAAGCTACAGCTAGAGGGTGCACAGCTACGCCCAGGGCGCTATAATCGACGAGGCTACGATAACTACAGCTACATCGACAACTTCGACAACAGCAGCAGCGATATAGACCTGCGCAGCCCGCAACTATGGCATCTAGCAAGTACACCCTACGAGCGTATAGCCTCGGGGAGTAGCAATATGCTAGAGCATAACTACGGACGCGGGCATCTCTCGTGGTTCATGATTGACCCTATCTTTACTAGAGCCTACAGTCAGTACACCCCGGCCTATATCCGTAGCAACCCTAATTATACGAGCAATCACTATATCCGCGAGGTGGCACAGCATGAGCTATACCCGCATCGGGAACAGCTCAATAGCCTCGTCAATAGTTTGAATACGCTCAATCTACGCTTCTACCCCAGAGAGCGAGGCATGTACAACCTTAATACGAGTCGCCTAGATGCCGAGGGCTACTTCACAGACCCCCGCAATAGTTGGGCGGGTATCATGCGCAAGCTAGACTTATCGGACTTCGAGGCAGCAAACGTAGAGTACCTAGACTTCTGGCTCATGGACCCCAACATAGACCAGCCACAGCGCCAAAGTGGGAGCCTCTACTTCGACATCGGCGATATCTCTGAGGACCTCCTAGCAGACGGACTTAAGTCTTATGAGAATGGCCTGCCTACAGGGGATAACGAGTCCGCCACAAGCCTCAACGACTGGGGACGTATAGCTACTAACCCAAGCCTCGGCTATAGTTTCGATAGTAATCCCGCAGGACGACTAAAGCAGGACGTTGGGCTCAATGGCCTAAGTAGCATAGAGGAGGGACAGCATCCCAGCTACCTCAACTACCTAGGCTCGCTACAGCGCAAACTATCGTCTACAGCTTGGTCGCGTCAGGAGGGAGACAAGCACGCCCCGCTTAATGACCCTGCGGGCGATGACTTCGAGCACTACAGTTCCTCCCGCTACGATGCACTGCAGACAGATATACTGGAGCGCTACAAGTATTACAATGGCCTAGAGGGCAACAGCAAGGCGAGTGAAGATGGACGCATGCTAGCGAGCCAAAATATGCCCGATGCAGAGGATATCAATCAGGACAATACCCTCAACGAACTCAACCGATATTACTCGTACCGCATTTCCCTTAGGCCCGAAGACCTACGGGTCGGGACTAATCATATTATCGCTAGTCGCAGCGTAGAGGTCCGACTT
>CAMBHQ010000196.1 GCA_945867245.1 uncultured Porphyromonas sp. | reverse complement strand
AGTTTCTTCTCGTAATAGAGTCTATCTGAATCCTTGCTCTTGGATTTGAAGCGTGTGCATGGGTCCTTCTTGTAAGTCTCCATAGCGAAGCGGGCCAGTGGCAATAGGTTGATACCATAGCCATCCTCTAGCGTCTCTAAGTTGGTGTAGCGTAGAGCGATACGCACTACATTAGCCATACTGGCAGCATTCCCTACGGCCGCACCCATCCAGAGCATATCGTGGTTACCCCACTGGAAATCCACCTGATGATAGTCCATCAGCTTATCCATAATAATATGCGCACCTGGGCCACGGTCATAGACATCACCTACTACATGTAGGTGGTCGATAGCCATACGCTGAATGGTCTCGCTCAGAGCGATGATGAAGTCGTCTGCCTGCCCTGTCTCGATGATAGACTGTACGATGCTCGCTAGATACGGGCTCTTCTGCTGCTGATTGAGGCCATCCTCATGCAGGAGCTCCTGTATAATATAGCTATACTGCTGTGGTAGCGCCTTGCGTACCTTACTACGAGTGTACTTCTCTGTTACACGCTGGCAGACCTTGATGAGCTGATACAGGGCTACCGTGTACCAGCTATCCATCTCGTCGCCCTCGCGCTCACGGATACGCTCTAGACTCTCCTTCGGATAGTAGATGAGCGTACAGAGCTCACGTATTTCGGCCTCACGTATGCGACCGCTAAACAGATCATTAACCTTGATACGGATGTTGCCCGAGGCGTTCTTGAGCACATGCAGGAAGGCCTCATACTCGCCATGCACGTCAGCCAGGAAGTGCTCCGTACCCTTAGGCAGATTGAGGATTGCCTGTAGATTGATTATCTCACTAGCTGCTGCTGCACTGCTAGGGAATTGCTTGGACAGTAAGCGCAGATATTTGAGGTCCTTATTATTTATATCCATAACGTTGCTTTTTTATTTTGATACAAAGATATAGATTAAATCGTTACAGCTTATACCTGAGATACACTGGCACTCCGTACGCACTCTATCGGAGTGCTCGGGCATAGCCCCCAGAGAGCAAACACATATCCATTAGCACTAGGGCGCACATAGCCTCCACCACAGGCAGGGCACGGGGTACCACCGAGGGGTCATGTCGTCCCTCTATACATAGACGAATATCCCCTGTGTCGCTACAAGCATCCTGAGCTTGACTAATACTGGGCGCAGGCTTGAAGGCTATACGCATCCTCAACTCTTGCCCTGTGGTAATACCTCCCAGCGTCCCGCCACCATGATTACTATGATAGTCTACACGCTCTCCCAGCTTAGCCCAGCGCATGGCATCATTAGCCTCACTGCCCCGCATAGAGGCTAAAGCAAAGCCATCACCCAGCTCGAAGGCTCGGCTTGCGTTGATAGAGAGCATAGCACTCCCTAGGCGGGCCTCCATCTTGTCGTAGATAGGTTCGCCCAGACCTACGGGGACCGATGTAGCAATGCAGGTAATTACCCCACCAATGCTATCCCCCATACTGCGTGCATCCTCTATCTCTGCGAGCATAGCCTCGGCTAGCTCGGCATCAGGTAAAGCGAGTGTGGCACTGCGAGCCTCTCTGAGTGCCTCTACACTATACGGATAAAGCTCTCCATCCGCCCTAGAGCCTACCCGACCTATCGAAGCTGGATAAGCAAATATCTCGGTCCCATGCTGAGCATATAGCCACTGAGTAGCCATAGCGCCCGCCACGACTCGGATAGCCGTCTCGCGGGCGGAGGCTCGTCCGCCCCCTCGATGATCACGATGACCATACTTCTGCATATAGGTAATATCGGCATGGCCTGGTCGGTAGCTCGTGCGTAGCTCCTCATAATCACGGCTCTTCTGGTTGGTATTGCGGATGATGAAGGCTATCGGCGTGCCTGTCGTCCGCCCCTCATAGATCCCGGAGAGTACCTCTACCAAATCAGGCTCTCGCCGTGGCGTCGTATGCCGACCCTGCCCTGGCGCTCGGCGCCTGAGAGCCTCTTGCACAGACTCCAAGTCGAGCGCAAAGCCAGCGGGGAAGCCATCTAGCACCCCGCCAATCGCCTCACCGTGGGACTCGCCCCAAGTGCTTAGCCGTAGCTGCCTACCGAAGGTATTCATAACACGCCCGCCTCTACCAGTTGTACAATGCGCTCCGTTACAGCATCATCCTCGACCGTAGCAGGGGCATAATCATCCTTGAGATTAGCTCCGAGAAATCGGGCAAAGGCATTCCACCAGAAGGCCTTCCATCCGCCGAGGAAGCTCTTGACTAGCTCGTAGCTAGACGAGCCGCACTGGCGTTTAATGAGCTTAATCAATATTTTACCTTGTCCGAGGGTTAGCTTACGCATCTTAGGCTCCATCTCGGCTCGCAGCTCACGCTCCACACGCTTGAGGTGCGCCTTCTGCTCCTTCTCGGGCAGAGTCTCCATATATTCATAAGTCTCGATAATCGTTGCGGCCACATACTTGGCGTAGGGTAGCGTCTTCTTGACATCCCGAATACGTCGCCAATAAGCTTCGCGCTCCTCCCTACTGAGCTTACGGGGGATACGCCGAGCCCGCACATTAAGGTCTGGGAGGACGACGTGGCGGGTCGTCGTATCCTCGGGCAATACCTCCTGAGCACTGGCCGGGCTAGGCACAGCTATCAGGAGTAGCACGAGGACAAACAAGCTCGACAGCCAAGTCCTAAAGCCCGAGCGAGAGCCTTGCACAGAGTCCAAGGCTAAACTCCTATTATTTCTATTCATCATTGTTGTTATGCGAGTTCTATTAACGTACAGGGGCACCCCAATGCAGTTTACGCCTAAGCGTATCGGCATAGCTCATGGCCCTCAAGCGTATCATCGAGATGCAATGAGTACTCTTGAAGACACGTATCTGAGTATTGCAGGGGACTATCTTATCTTGCCCATCGAGGGTAAGCATGAAGGAGTGATTCCGAGCTGTTACACTAAGCTCTATTACAGCCTCGTCTGATACTACCAAGGGACGCATAGAGAGCGAATGCGGCGCTATCGGAACGATAAGGGCACACTCGGCATCAGGCATCATAATAGGGCCATAGACACTCAGCGAATAGGCCGTCGAGCCAGTAGGTGTCGCCACGA
>CAMBHQ010000195.1 GCA_945867245.1 uncultured Porphyromonas sp. | reverse complement strand
GGGCTAGAAGGCTCTTACCCTCCTCTGTATGGACGGAGAGCAAGACCCCTGCTACGGGCTTACGGCTGTCCTCCCATACGACCGTGCCTGTTAGGCTGTGCTGTGCTCGGGCGATGCCTGTCAGCAGGCTCGTCAGGAGGAGGATGAGTGCTAGTTTGAGCTGAGTATTCATGATGTCGGTCTCCGCTAGTCCGTCTTACCAGCTGGAGCCTCGCTGTTTACGCTTTTGGCTAGAGGGATTTCCTCCTCTTGGAGGTCGAGGCTACAGAAAACCATAGTGTTACCCTGCAATGGGTAGTAGACGAGGCGATCTCGGCGCATCTTGTTCATTAGGTCATTATACTCCTTGGTACTGAGTATTGGGCGCTTGTCTACAGACATTATAGGGGAGCGCCTAGGCCTCTCTGTCTGTGTGATGCCAGCTAGCTGATAGCGCCATAGGCCCTGCTCGTCTTCGATAGACATAATGAGTCCGGGGAGGCCTTGCCAATGCGCTGGGCCGTTGCTAAGGGGTATTTCCTCGCTGTACCAAGCTGTCCACTGCCGTCCCTGCCACGAGCAGCGCGCTTTTTGGCAGTGATAGCCCGCTATGGTAGCGGTATCATCGAGGATTTGCCATTCGACGGGTGGTAGCGTATAGGGGTGTAGGCCCTCTATCTTGCCCTTGAGGTCTACGACCAGCTGTAGCGTATCGCTTGCTAGTGTTTTGTACAGTCGTCTGGTATCTTTTCGGGTAAATAGGGGGCGTAGGAACTTTTCCTCGTAAGGTCCCTCTTTCTCTGCGAGGCTGATAAGCTGATCAATATGGTACACGAATACGACGGAGTTGATTTTCCCCTTGAGTAGGATATCATTGAGCTCTTGTAGGGCTTGTAGCTCGGTTTCGCGTTGCCAAGTGGTCCAGACGCTGTGTGTAGGGCTGGCTACTAGCTCCATAGTGTCCAGTAGTACGCTATCTTTTCCCGCTAGGCGTATAGGCGTTTGGCTGTGATAGAGTACAGAGAGCGTAGTCTCCTGTCCTAGGGCATAGCTGAGGCTCGCCCATAGGCAAATGATAGTGGTGATGATAGTACGCATAGTAATTGTATTTATGCTGTTATTCCGATAGCTCAAAGTTAGAAAAAAAAATACACAGCATAGGCACCAAGACTTTATGTATATATCGGAGCAGAAGCTCCAGAGCTGGCGGATGATAAGGCGCTCGGGGGCTATCGAGAGCGCTACATCATTAGGCCCTGTTTGTACACTCGGTGCTGTACACTTGTTCACCTAATAGGCGGCCACTTGGCGACCTATTAGGCGGGCGATCGTCGACCTATTAGGCGGACAAGTGTCAACCTACTAGGCGGCCGAGTGGCGACTTATTAGGCGGCTATTCCCACCCTAAGGTGCTAATGTAATTGATGTTGTGTAGGGATTTATTTTTTGCTACATTTGCTCTCGACATATTATAAACTTAGCCAAACAACACCACAGACAATGAAGCGTATATTGCGTATCCTATTTTTAATCGTACTGTACTGTACAAACGCCTATGCCAATACAGACAGCCTGCTCTATGCTCAGTTTAGAGATAACTTCAGGCCTGCCGAGGGAGACTCGATCACCTTTGAAAGTTTCTTCCGAACGAAGGAGCTTAATGACATGGAGCCCATAGATAAATACAAAACCTTGATCCCACTGGGGACGATAGGCTCCGAAGAGTCTGGTGTCTCTTGGCAGGCAGGTGTTCGACTGACAGTCGGGGACTTTGATGTCTTGCATTATGAGCTGTGGCATAGTAGCCCCAAGGGACTTTATGGTCCTATCTGGGGAGACTACATTGTGTCTGTATATACTCAGTCGGGCGAACTTGTTGATAGCCGTATCGTCTTAAGGGCTCAAGACGGCTTTGATGGCGAGATAACAGGAACTGCTCAACCGTATAGTCTGAATATCATGTATAAACAATCTTCGGGAGAAGAACTTGAGATTATTCGTAGATTTCGCCGTAGTTGCAGTATTTCTCCTCTTGGTAAGATAGAGATGAGTCACATGATTGCACCTCTGAATGTTCGCTCGGAGATAGGTAAAGCACGGCTATGGCCAAAGGGAAGAGTAACCAACGAAACTCTATATGAAGATAGTCGTAGTATCGTAGAGAGGAGTATGTCTGCTTCATTCGTAGAGTACTATATGCCCATACCCGATGATCTGTATCGCTGGGAATGGAGCTGGGGACTGCGACATAGTGAGGCCAACTACACAATCTTATTGAGTAATGCCTTTGCAATGAGTTTGGGTTGGGAAACATCGTCTAGAGATATTTACGTCCTTACTACGATAGATAAGCAGGGTAAAGTGATTGACCAGCGTATCTTGGGGCGTAATACCCCTCAAGAGAGAACGCTCATCACTAGCGACAAGCCCGATGCGATTACTATTGATCATTATAGCCTGTCTTTTCGGGACTCCTATACCCTTGATAATGAAGCTAAGCACAGCCGTAGCCTATACCGTATAGACGCACAAGGGCGCATCAGTGTAGAGCGCCTCTTTACGGACCAGCCTGTCGCCTCGAATGAGGTTCCCTAGCGAGTCTTATCGAGGGCTTATCCTCCAAACTATTCTGCGTAGACCTCAGCCCTGTCTACTCGGATAGGGGAGGGCGGGAGATATTTGTTATCTTTGTGAGAGAGAATAACAAATAATAAACATAAGACCTTTGAAGAAACTTGCCGCTTGGCTACTGACGCGTCTGGGGTGGCGCTGCCTGCCCGCCCTCGATGAGCAACCTACACACAGCATTATCTGCGTAGCACCCCACACGTCTAATACCGACTTTTTGATAGGTAAACTCTACTATACCACTATCGGCAAGCCTCATGGCTTCCTGATGAAAAAGGATTGGTTTGTCTTCCCTCTGGGCCCTATCTTCAGAGCCATGGGCGGGATACCTGTAGACCGTAGTCGCAAGGGGGATATGGTAGAGCGTTTGGCCGAGTATATCGGTACACAGCAGGAGGTACATAACGCTATCACTCCCGAGGGGACGCGTAGCAATCGCCAGGACTCGAAGACAGGTTTCTACCGCATAGCCCTCGCTGCCGGCATCCCTATAGAGCTGGC
>CAMBHQ010000194.1 GCA_945867245.1 uncultured Porphyromonas sp. | reverse complement strand
CCTCTGGATATACGTCAGGCGACAGAGGAGGAGCTACAGAGCATCCCTTTACTTTGAACTTATCAGATTCATCAACTACTGCGCTATCGTACCGAGGAGCGCCAGACCTTCGACTCCCTCAGCGACCTCAAACTCATCGAGGGCTGGGACGAAGCCTTGGTCGCCTATCTCTACCCTTTGATACGCTTGGGCTCTAGGGCTAGCCGTCGCACGACTTGGAATAGCCTTATCGACGAGGGGCGCTCACGCCTTAGTTTGTTGGCCTCTCGTCCTTGGCTCTCTGCCGAGCAGAGGGCAGACTATGTTGGTTCGCCCGAGAGTCTATCGATACGTTACCGCTGGCAGAGTGCGGGGCGTATATCTCTCTATCTGGGAGCGGATAAGGATAGTTATGAGCCTTGGCGCTATGGGAGGCACAAAGGCTTCGATAGCTACCATGGGCATATAGCTCTACGAGACTGGGGTGTGCTACGCCGTGTCGTCCTCGGGCAGTATCGGGTCTCATGGTCCGAGGGGCTAGTGCTGACACAGGGCTTCCGTAGTCGGGGCTTCGGTCTGGGGGCTACCAGTGGTGAGCGGGGTATCGTAGAGAGCTCAGGTCTGTCTGAGTACGGCATTAGTCAGGGGCTAGCCCTAGAGCTGGGCCTCGGCAAACATCTGAGCCTATCAGCTCTGGGCTCGTGGCGCTATCTAGATGGCAGTATAGACGAGGAGGAACAGCTAGCCCGTGGTCTAGTAGAGGGAGGGCTACACCGCACAGCCAAAGACTGGGAGCGTCGGCATGCCCTAGGCGCCCGCCACTACGGCCTGCGCCTAGCGTGGCAGTCGGGGCCTTGGCACCTCGCTTGGCAGGGCGTGCATTATGATTGGGGCGGAGTGGCCCTCGCTAAGGCTATCGGGGCTAGCACTGCGGAGCGCCTGCGGGGGCTCGATAGGCACAGCAATGCGAGTCTCAGCTACCGCTATACGAGCCCCTCGGGGCGTGTCCTCTTGTCGGGCGAGTCAGCCCTCAGCAGTTTGGGCGCTTGGGCGCAGCTGCATCGTCTGCGTGTGCGCAGCGAGGGGCTAGGCGCATGGCAACTAGTCGCCCGCTATATAGCGCCAGACTATTGGGCTTATCTGGGGCAGGCGAGCACGCATTATCAGCGTCCTAATAACGAGTTGGGGCTTGGCTTGGGACTTAGCCCCGAGCTCGGTGTCCGTCGCCTTCGGCTCGAGCTAGAGGGCGATTGGTATCGTAGTGTCGATACACGGCGTCGGGGACTGGTGGAGCGTGGGGGCTATGTACGTACGCTACTGCGCTGGGCAGAGCAGAGACCACTATCGGCGCTACTACGCCTTAGCTATCGCTGGGGCAATCTATCGCCCGAGCGTCTAGGACTCTCGCTGCAGGCACGGCATACGGCAGGCCCCTGGCGGAGCGACCTAAGGCTCGACCTTGCCAAGGTTTACGAGGCCGAACCCAAGCCCTGGGCTTATGCCCTCTCTCTAGGGGCGCAGTATCGGCTCTCGTCCGCTTGGCGACTATGGGCCTCGTCCGCCTACCATCGGGTAGAGGACTGGGATGCCCGTCTCTACTATGCCGAGCCGAGGCTGTCGGAGCAGTATAGTAGCGTCTTCCTCTACGGCCAAGGTTGGCGCTTTAGCCTCGGGGCTAGTGGGGCAGTGGGGCGGCGTTGCTCGCTCGGGCTACGTTATGTACGCCATCAGCTGCGCGCGCCTAGGCCCAGTCGTAGCGAACTAGCCCTACAACTGATATACCTTCATCCCTAACTATTAGACCTTTATGATGCGTGCCGTTAATATTCATTCCTTACTTGCCACTAGGGCCACTGTCGAGCCCGAGCTCTTTCGCCAATACCTCAACTATGTGGGGCAAGACACCCTGCGTCCGCACGAGTGGGACTGTCTACAGGCTTTCGTTAGCTCGTTGGCACGCTATGGGGAGGATTTGCCCCGTATGCTCGATGGCTTCTACTTGGGCTATACTATTCCGCAGATTGGCAAGGAGTTTGACCTGCTCTGCATTGCAGAGCGGGCGGGTGAGCCTCAGTTAATCAGTATTGAGCTCAAAAGCCGGGCAGGCATCGAGAAGATACGGCGTCAGCTACTGCGTAACGAGTATTATCTCCGCTTCAGCGAGCGTAAACTGCATCTCTACTCCTACGAGCAAGCCCGCGACCAGCTCTATCGACTAGTGGGAGATGAGCTAGAGCTCGCCGATATGAAAGACTTAGCGGAACTCCTTGGGTCCGTGCGTAGTGATACGAGCGTACTGCTGTCTGAGCTGTTTGACCCCAATCGCTATCTCGTCTCGCCTTTTACTTCGCCCGAACGTTTCATCGAGAAGGGCTATTTTCTTACGGGGCAACAGGAGAGTATTCGTAGGGAACTCCTGCGCTTCGTCTTGGAGCCACGTCCCGAGGCTCGCTGTGCCAGTATAGAGGGGGATGCGGGTACGGGTAAGACCTTGCTCGTCTATGATATAGCGCACGAACTAATGAGGCATCAGCGTCGGGTGCTCATCCTGCACGCTAGCAAGCTGAATGCTGGTCAGCAGTACCTCAGCGAGCAACACGGCTGGGACATCAAAGCCTGTCGCTCGGTAGCACCAGAGGCCTGCCGAGGCTACGACCTCGTAATCATTGATGAGGCACAGCGCCTTAGCAAAGCACAGCTCAAGCGCCTAACTAAGCAGTCGGAGCGTTGTCTGATCGCTTTCGATGCTCTGCAGTGTCTCACAGAGGAGGAACTGCGTCAGAATACCAAGGCCCTCATCCTCTACCTGAGTACAGGGCACAGCTATCGTCTGACCGAGAAAATTAGGACTAATCGGGCGATAGCCGAGTTTGTACGTCAGCTGCTAGACCGCAAGCGTAGGGGGATAGTACAGAGTGAGGGGATAGAGTTGTACAACTTCTATAGTGCTGATGATGTGCGTAGATTTCTACTGGTGAAGCGAGCACAGGGCTGGGTGGTTCCCCGTTATATCCCATCGGAGGATATGCCCTATCGCTACGAGACCTATACCCCAGAGGATAGTGCTAGCGCCGAGGATATTGTAGGTCAGGACTACGACAGCATCGTAGTCGTGCTCGATGATACCTTCTATTATAATAAGGAGGGGTTACTCTGT
>CAMBHQ010000193.1 GCA_945867245.1 uncultured Porphyromonas sp. | reverse complement strand
GGCTAGGGGGAGGGTGTTGGCGCGCTTGTTGGAGGAGACTATGTCGCAGCCGTGGGCGATATAGTAGGGGTAGAGACGGGCGACCTCATCACTGGCGGTATTGTCCACGAGGATGACACGCTCTAGGCGCCTAGCTTGTATGCAGGAGACGATTTGTCGGGGGATGTCTGTCGAGGGCTCTTGAGAGCCGAGGCGCTCCTCCCAGTCTGGGCCTATGCCCTGAGGGTCGAGGAGGAGTCGGCGAGAGTTTGCTAGGGCGAAGATGCGCAGCCTAATGCCACGACGACGCTGTAGAGCCTCGCTCTGTGCTAGGACTTGCTGTATGAAGGCGCGTCCTACGGAGCCATGCCCGAGGACGGCTAGATAGTAAGTGTGTGGGTTGCTCATGAGACGAAGATAATGCTTAGAAGTAGGGGGCTAGCAATGTGCATAACTGTGGGTATTCCATCAGGAAGGCATCATGTCCGTGGATGGAGTCTATGGTGTGTAGGCTTACATTGTGCTTGTACTGAGATAGTTCGCTATGTAGCGCTAGAGCGCAGCTGTGGGGGAAGAGTAAGTCAGTAGTTATCGATATAATGT
This sequence comes from uncultured Porphyromonas sp., assembly GCA_945867245.1. GTDB lineage: Bacteria > Bacteroidota > Bacteroidia > Bacteroidales > Porphyromonadaceae > Porphyromonas. Next base: position 2,583 of record CAMBHQ010000193.1, on the reverse strand, counting down.
GTATATCGCTCTCGATGTGTGCTAGCTCGGCTACACTGGGGGCGGCTGCGATACGTGCTGTTAGGTAGGTCATCACGGCATAGGCCGAGAGGCGGAAGCGCCTACGTAGTGTGTCCCCATGATACTCTAGCCAAGAGACGATATCGTACTTGTCAGGGTTGCGGGTCGCTCGGCCAGCGAAGCGTTCGTTGAGGCTCTCGGGCGTGCGGTAGCAGAGCATAGCATGGATGCGGGCATCCTCTAGGGGCTGAGCAGAGTGCTTGAGGATGCGCTCCTGTACCAGAGTCTGCGCCAGTAGCCAGTCGTTACTGCGGTAGTCGCAGGCTACGGGTATCAGCTGTGTGGCTAGTCGTGGTGCTAGGGCTGCTATCGTCCAAGCTATGCCACCGCCTAGGCTAGCGCCTATAATCGTGTAGAGGCTCTCGATGCCCAGTAAGCGTAGCCCCTCTAGGAATAGTCGTGCTATATCGCCTACATCGTAGCGCTCGGGGTCGTCGGTCTCGATGCCATCGTAAGCATTGCCAGGGATATTGAAGGCTAGTATCGTATAGCGCTCCGTGTCTATGGTTTTACCTCGGCCGATGAGTGTCCCCCACCAGCCGTCCTCTGCTACGTGCGAATTGCCCGTGAGGGCATGGCATACCAAGACAATCGGAGCACTGCCGAGCTGTGGCCCTGCTAGCTCGTAGCTGAGCCGGATGTTATGTACCTCCTCGTCTCGATGCGTGCGGAGGTAGGGGATGCTTAGGTATTGTAAGTTCATAACAGACTAGTAATAGTCCAGCGAGCAGAATATTCGGCCCGCTGGGTATAGAATAGCACGGACTAAAGGGCGTCCATAGACCGGTATTAGGCTAGTGAGCTTAGTGCTTGGTCGAGGTCTGCGGTGATGTCCTCGATGTCCTCGATGCCGATAGATAGGCGGATTAGGTCGGGCGTTACACCTGAGGCTAGCTGAGCCTCTGACGAGAGCTGCTGGTGCGTCGTACTGGCGGGATGTATGGCTAGACACTTGCTGTCGCCGAGGTTGGCTGCGATGATGAAGAGGCGCAGAGCGTCTGCCACCTGCTTGCCGGCCTCGAAGCCACCCTTGGGACCGAAGGTTACGATACCCCCGAAGCCGTGCTTGAGCTGTGCCTTGGCAAGGGTGTGGTGTGGGCTAGTCTCTAGGCCAGGGTAGTTGACCCACTCGACGAGCGGATGTGCCTGTAGGAACTTGGCCACGGCTAGGGCGTTGCGACTGATGGCCTCGTAGCGCAGTGTGAGGGTCTCTAGCGAGGCGAGTATTTGGTGTGCGCTAGCGGGCGAGATACAGGGACCGAGGTCGCGCAGTCCCTCGAAGCGTAGGCGGAAGAGGAGCGCCGCTTGCCCAAAGGCTTCGCTAGCTATTACTCCGTGGTAGCCCGGGTGTGGCTCTACGAACTCGCTGAAGTGGCCATTAGACCAGTCGTAGTTGCCTGTGTCTACGATAGCACCGCCGAGGACAGTGCCGTTGCCACTGATATACTTCGTTAGTGAGTGGATGACGATGTCGGCGCCGTGCTCGGCAGGGCGGAGCGTTACGGGGGTAACCGTGTTGTCCACTACGAGGGGTAGGCGATGGCGATGCGCCACCTCGGCAAGGGCATCTAGGTTGATAAGGTCGAGCTTAGGGTTGCCGAGCGCTTCGCTGTAGACGAGCTTGGTATTAGGTTGGATGGCGGCCTCTACGGCTGCAGTATCGTTAGCCTCTACGAAGGTCGTGTGGATGTTGTAGCGACGTAGTGTTACGTTTAGTAGGTTAAAGGTCCCACCGTACAGGCTCTGGCTGGCTACGATGTGGTCGCCAGGCTTTAGGAGTACTAGGAGTGTAGTGGCGATGGCGCTCGTACCGCTACTGGTAACGACAGCTCCGATACCTCCCTCTAGTGCTGCGATGCGCTGCTCTAGCACGTCGATCGTGGGGTTGTTGAGGCGCGAATATATAAAGCCCGCTTTGGCACCTGCGAAGAGGGCGGCTGCATTGTCGGACGAGCCGAACGAATAGGCGGCCGTATTGTGCAGGGGCACTGCTATACTGCTGAGGTTGTCTGCGGGTGTGTAGCCGTGGTGTAGATTGCTAGTAGCGATGTTATTTGCCATATCGTTTTCCTTCTTTTATTTGTTTGTTATTTCTTTCTGGATGCAAAGGTGTGGAGAATGATTGGACTGCGCAAATATATTGCATAATTAAGGAATGTATTCTGATATAGTCGGAGTATTTTCTATTGTGCAGTGTATTTATTCTGCCTATTTTTGATTTTGTAGGATTTGTGTGTTTCCTCGGATACAGGCTAGTGTACTATAGCCCTAATAGAGCGATATGCCTACCTTTGTAGGGAAATGGAAACACTATTAGTCATGAGACGTTTATTGACGGCACTGCTGTGCCTACTATCCCTCGCTTGGGGGCTGTCGCTCGGGGCACAGACCCGAGACACGGGGCTAGATGGACGCTGGTATCTTCGCGTCGACTATGAGGCTACGCCACGTAGTGCGCCTCTAAATATTCTGGCCACTAAGGAATGGGCTGATGAGGTCTCCTCTGGAGGCTACTTCTCTATT
>CAMBHQ010000192.1 GCA_945867245.1 uncultured Porphyromonas sp. | reverse complement strand
TACACTCGGCAGGACGTTATTGAGTACTTCGGTGTAGAGCCCGAGCGTGTCTCTGTGGTCTATCAGGGTTGCTCGCCCATCTTCGCTGCTGTCAGGCCCGAGCAGGCGGCCTTCGTTCGTGGGCACTATCAGCTCCCCGAGCGCTATATGCTCTTCGTCGGCAGTATAGAGGAGCGCAAAAACCTCCTACTGGCAGTCGAAGCCCTAGCCCAACTGCGGGACAAGGGTATCAGCCTAGTAGCAGTGGGCCGGCGTACGCCCTATGTAGAGCAGGTGCTGGCTACGGCCCGTCGTCTGGGCGTAGACCGACGCTTGCGGATGTTTCATAGTATCCCTAACGAGCATCTGCCAGGCTTCTATGCTGCGGCTGCGCTGTTTGTCTATCCATCGCGCTTCGAGGGCTTCGGCATACCACTCATAGAGGCTCTGAATGCTGGTGTCCCTGTAATAGGAGCTCGTGGCAGTTGTCTCGAGGAGGCTGGCGGTCCCCATAGCCTCTATACCTCGCCCGACGATGCCGAGGAATTGGCGGATATGATGCAGCGCATCCTAGACTCCGATACCCTAGCGCAGGAGATGGTCGAGGAGGGCAAGATATATGCTAAGCGTTTCAGCCCTAAGAACATCATGCGCGAGCTACGCAGTGTCTACGAGAACGTCCTGCTGACGCACGACTAGGGGCTCTATGACGGCTCTGGCATCCTAGAGCCTGCGCTAGGAGGCTAGGTGCCCTCGGCATAGGTATTCAGGGCATTGCCACTATAGAAGGTCATCAGCTTACAGACTACCGAGAAGGAGGATTATTTTGGAGTGGAGATAATAGACGTGGAGGTGTTTTTGATATTGCCATCACCGATGAGGCGACCGGTCTTCGCTTTTTTAGTGATGAGGAGACGGAGGTTCCTGCCAAGCATGAGTGACTAGATACTTCTGGGTAAGTCCGCATATCCGATCGCCAAATGTTGCCCGACGAAAGGGCAAAAGAAAAGGCACTCATAATGAGTGCCTTTGTGGTATATGGTGATGCTTCGTTATGGTTAGTAATCAGCGATTACTTGCCGATGCAGCATCTTTACCTCTCTATCGCTAAGGCAATTAAGCTTTTAATCGGTACAAGGGGCCTCTAAACAAATGAAAAAACAGTTTCATCTTGCTCTTTCTTAGAGGTTTATGAGCTTGTACCGCAAAGCTTAGTTCTCAGTCTGTCAATCTTATTTCTGATGGTATTGCCTATAAATCAACTGATTACAATACCTCCCATTTGTTTGTAGCACGCTTGCTCACCACAAAAGTACCTATTTCGGAGCATACAGCAGCAATGCTGTGTAAGAAAAACACTCTGTATCCTTATTTTTATTGCAACAATCGTAATAGTGAGATTAAAGGTGTATATTTGCATATTATATGATGTGTTGAAGATATGGCGAAGAATACAATGGGGACTAAGTTGCCTCGAAAGCTTGAGCAGAAGATGCAGATTGTGGGAGAGCAAATTAAGCTAGCCCGCCTGCGTCGTAACCTTAGTGTGGCACAGATTGCCGAGCGTGCCACTTGCTCTCCTTTGACCGTCTCTCGTATTGAGAAAGGTTCTCCTACTGTATCTATTGGAATCTACCTGCGGGTACTCTATGCCTTGCAACTCGAAGATGATATCCTTCTCATCGCCAAAGATGATGAACTGGGACGTCGCCTTCAAGACCTCTCGCTCATCAATCGCCGTCGTGCCTCCAAGAAGGAGTAAACTATGCAGAAATTACTGGTGTATGCTGACTTTGATTGGCTGAAAGAGCCAACGTTTGTAGGGGAGTTGAGCTATGAGTCTCTACGTGGCGCAGACAGTTACGGCTTTCGCTTCGACGATGAATGGCTACGCACGCAGGGAGGATTATTTTTGAGTGCAGACCTGAATAACTATTCGGGCGTACAATACACGAGAGGAGATAATGATATTTTCGGATGCTTTTCGGACGCTTTACCCGATAGATGGGGTAGGACATTGCTCAACCGCAGAGAGCAGATTTTAGCACAAGAGGAGAAGCGTCCGCTTCGTCGTCTTACTTCCTTTGATTACCTCTTGGGTATTGATGATTATTCCCGAATGGGTGGTTTCCGTTTCAAAGAAAGTGTAGATGCTGACTTCATAAATAGTTCTCCGACATTGAGGATTCCACCCTTGGCTGATATTCGTGTATTGGAAGCAGCAAGCAAAGAGTTAGAGCTCAGTGAGGAGCGAAACGAACTTCCCGATAAGAGATGGATTGCACAGCTGATTCAACCAGGAACTTCACTGGGAGGAGCACGCCCCAAGGCTAGTGTGAGGGATGCCGATGGCTCTTTGTGCATTGCAAAGTTCCCCTCTCGTAAGGATGATTATGATGCCGAGTTGTGGGAACATCTCTGCCACTTGCTGGCTAAAAAGGCTGGGATTACTGTGGCTGATACAAGGGTAATACAAACCTCAGAGGCTTATCACACCCTAATCTCCAAACGCTTTGACCGAACAGGGCAAGGGAAACGTATCCACTTTGCCTCGGCTATGACACTCCTTGGATTGCACGATGGAGATAATGCCATGAATGGTTACGGCTACCTAGATATTGTAGATTTTATCATTCGTCATTGTACTGATGTAGAGGGCAACCTCAAGGAACTATATCGTCGTGTTGCTTTCAATATCTGTATTGGCAATAGTGATGATCATTTCAGAAATCACGGCTTCTTACTTACGCCCAAAGGCTGGACACTATCCTCTGCTTACGATATAAACCCAACACTAAATAAGCATCAGAACCTATTGGTTAGTGCTACTTCTAACGAGGCAGACCTCTCGCTCCTTAGAGATGCCTCAGAGGAATATATGCTGAGCAGAGAAACTGCCGATACTATTATTGGGGGAGTGTGTGCAGCCCTGAAAGATTGGTCATCCTTGGCTACTCGACTAGGGATAACCAAGCGAGAAATAGCCATCTTCGCTGATCGTTGGCAACTTTCGGCACGCCTTAGTAGAAAATAAATAGCCCCGAAAAGGGATACAATAGTGCGAGAATCACTATATTTGCTACTGATAAGGTATAAGTAGGTTTTGAAATGGAAGCTAGGACAATTATAGCGCGGTATGTGAAGGAGATGCGCAAGAAATATAAACTGACACAAGTAGACCTCTCTGAG
>CAMBHQ010000191.1 GCA_945867245.1 uncultured Porphyromonas sp. | reverse complement strand
CCCAGCTACTAGGGTGTAGGCGTTCCCACGGAGCGTCTACGAGCTGAACGAAGGCCAAACTTAGCGCTGCCAATCCGACCTCTATCCAGGGATTATCGCCTTTATTAACGAGCCTATTGCTCGCTCGGACGACGTAGAGTAGGGCAAACATCTCGAAGAGCGTCAGCGTAAACCAGTAGCCCCCGTGCATGCGGTCTAGGAGCAAATGGCGGAGTTCTATGTCGTAGACCAGGGCGTAGAGGAAGGGTAGCGTGCAGAGCGGTAGTAGTAGCTGGCGGGCTTTCTTGAGCCAATAGCCGCGGATGCCCTCGGCTGTGAAGGATAGAGCCCCTGCACCCAGCATCCCCGATAGGAAGAGGAAGATGGGCATATCGATACTACGTAGGACATAGAGAAGTGTCGAGCGGTAGTATTCGAAGCCGAAGTGGAAGGCGTGTCCGACGACCACTAGGAAGATGATTACCCCCTTGAGGACATCGAGGTATTGTATGTGCGCTTTGCTACCCATAGGGCTCTAGAGACGTGCGTACTCTGGGTTGTCGGTAACGTCTGCGATAAGCTCTAGGAAGGGCGGTAGCTTGACCTCGCCCCCGACATCAGTGCGGACCTCTAGTAGGAGGTCGCCCCCCTCGGGCTCTAGGAATTCGTCAAGCTCGAAGTACTGCTCGGCCCAGATGAAGCTCTTACGGCGTATATGGTGCGTTACGACCTCAGCCTCGGGGCGTATGTGGTTGAGCATCGAGAGGTATTCGTCGGGACTAATCTGTCGTTCCTTGATAATGGTCTTGCAGTTCTCCCCGAGGACGTGCTTCTGACTCATGAAGTACACGTAGTTACCGCGCAGGCCACGCTTGCGGATACGTATGCTCGTGCCGTCGGTATCACTGATGTAGGTCTGATAAATCTCGGCCTCTACGCCGTAAGGTATCTCGCCCGATAGGCGCACGAGCAGTTTGCGACGCTCTTCTTTGAGGTTAGCCGCATCATCGCCAATCAGGCGCTGTATGTCGTGGAGGACGCTTTTGATTTTGACGTCGAAGTCTACGTTGTTCTCTACGATGTGTAGTTGGGGGTGTCCTGTCCAGGCCTTTAGGATTTTGCCGTCTAGGCTACGGGCTAGCTCTATGCCCTCTGTACGGGCGCTGTTGTTGGCAGTCGTGTAGAATTGCTCGGCTCCGATAGCGGCGCTGACCATATGGATTACGGCATCGTAGCGGGCATCTCGTAGTTTGATGTCCGAGAGCCCTAACTCATCGAGTAGGGCCTGCCATACCGTAGGCTCCATATAGGCGGATATATCCATCGTCCCTCGGTCCGCAATGATGATTACGGGCTTGGGTGCATTACGTGCCAGCTCTAGGAAGGTGTCCTCCATCATAATCTGATACTTGAGGACAGCCTTCTCTATATTGTAGAAGTACTGCTTGTCTGGCGTGAGGAAGTTAATGGACACATTACTGAAAATCGTAGGTGTCTCCGGTAGGGCATAGACTAGGTAGCCGAGGTCGCTGAAGCGCTCAATTATCTGTGCTAGTGCGGTCGTCTTACCAGCACAGGGACCACCTGTCAGGGCTATGCGAAATATATTCTTATTCATCTGAGGATAGGTTTTGCTAGGGGATAATCTGCTTTAGTCTACTATCTCGGCGCTGTCGTCGAGTAGCCCCTCGGGGATGCGCAGCATCAGGAGGCGTTCCTCGTCGTTGTAGCCTACGAAGAGGTCATCGGCAATGGGCAGGATAAGCTCCTCGCCATCGGGGCGCTCTATATATAATAGCGTGTTGAGCGTGCTGTCATCGACCTCTGTAACTCTGCCGATGTAGGCTTCGTCAGCATCGTTATATACCCCGAAGCCCTCGTAGCGACTATAATCGTACGGGTCCTCGCTTAGCTCAGCCTCGTCTAGGTAGCTACGGGATAGCCAGATGGCTCTGCCTGTAAGGCGCTCGGCAGCATCCTTGTCCTCGATGCCAGCGAAGCGTATGAGGTCGATATCCCCCGCCTTGCTACGCTGCGAAACTACACGGTAGGGGATGAGTAACTCTTGCTCCTCGAGCATGAGGAAGAAGCGCCCCTCGTCCTCGGCTATGGCGCTAGTGATGTCTACGCTGAGCTTGCAGGATACCTCGCCCTGTACGCCATGCGTACGTCCTACATAGCCTATCTGTTGGAAGTCGTCTTTGACTAGCATTATAATACGTTAATCTTTATGATGGCAAGGTTAGGGTCATCTTACCAGTCCTACAAAGATACGCATTCCGCCCCTATTGCTGTATGTAGCAAGCCCCACAGCAAGCCAATGTCTTGGGGCGACTTACTGCGAGGCTTGTGCTGGGGCCTGTTCCCTTAGCGCTCTCCTAGTGGTGAGGACCATCGAATACAATATCCGAGATGGCAGTATCGCTGTATTTAGCTCCAGGATATACCTCTAGGATACGGAAGCTGAGTGTTAGTGGCTTGTCGTGGCTTCCGCTGACCTCGTCGATGCGGAAGAGTTGCACGCCTGCTTGGTCGTCTAGCGCCAGTACGGCATAGGGCTTGCCGTTGATGTCTAGCGCTAGGCGCTTGACACGAGCATTATTACGGAAGGTATTTATGTCCTTCTGATAGCCGTTGTAGATGCTGATGGTATGTATCGTGCCGGAGTTGATTTGTAGTGAGAGGCTTTCGCCTTGGCCTATCCCCTCAGCGCCCTCTACCCAGGCTGTAGCGAGATTTTCATCGAAGGCTTTGTCTGCGCTGTACTTGATGCAGCCCGCAGCTTTCAGGTGCGAGGTGGATTGTATATTCGCTAGCTCTCCACCGCAGTACCAGCTACAGCCTAGTTCGCCTATGTTGTGGAAATCCAAATACTCTAGATAACGCTTGTTGTTGTCTTGGAAGCGGTCGTACTCGGCCTTGCTCATCCTGAAGCCCGATTTAGGGTCGTTGTGCTTGCGGTCGAGCTCTAGGGCTTTCTTGGCTTCGGCCCCGTAGCGCTCTATGGCTGCGGGACTAATATCCTTGAGTAGGGTCCGGTAGGGGCGTAGCTCCTTGTTGGTTTGTGCCGAGAGAGCCGTGCCTGCGAGGAATAGGGCAAGGAGTGTCGAGAGGTGCTTGCTCATGGCGGTAGATGTTGTTTAGTTGATGTAAGTTAATGTATTACATCGCAAAGGTAATAAAAAACATCTCCG
>CAMBHQ010000190.1 GCA_945867245.1 uncultured Porphyromonas sp. | reverse complement strand
TGTTTCTTCTCTCTGGCCAACGGCAAGACCCGCAATAACTACTACTGCGATCTAGCAGGTCAGGGCGCCAACCTTAGTCTTGGAGGCTTCGTAGTCAATACTGGCAAGGAGCATACGGACAACTTCTCATTCATTAGCCATAGTGTAGCCCACTGCACGAGCAACGAGTTATTCAAGTATGCTCTACAGGACGATAGTTATGGGGTATTCACAGGACGTATCCTAGTGGCTATAGACGCACAGAAGACTCAGGCTTATCAGACCAACAACAACCTATTGCTCAGCAAGACGGCCAGAATGCAGGCTAAGCCACAGCTAGAGATTTATGCCGATGATGTAAAGTGCAGCCACGGGATGACCACAGGGCAGCTCAACGAACAGGCTATATTCTATATGCAGCAGCGTGGTATTGCACGCGCCGAGGCCAAGCGCTTGCTCTCTATTGCCTTTAGCGAGGATACGCTGCAACTAGTAGAGAACGAGGAGCTCCGCAATCAGATACGCCAGGAGATAACAGCACGTTTCTCTTAGCTTATCCCACAGCAAACAGAGACTCCGCTAGCCTGCCCAGTGGCATTCGCTAGCGGAGTCGTCGCTTCGTACTGAGCGCACTTTTGGATACATCACACTTTTTCCTTAACTTTGCTCATAATAAGTACTAAGCGTACTTGGTGATGGACGAAGGTCGAGATGCGCCACGGACTCCTACTTAATGTTGGGAGCTGGCTGTTTCGGGCTTCTTCTTTCTACTTAATAACGAACATAAACTAAACAACCTATTATGGCATATAACTATATGACCCAAGCCGGCTACGACAAACTAGTGGCCGAGATTAACGAACTAGAGGCAGTGCAACGCCCCGAAATATCTAGACAGATAGCAGAGGCTAGAGATAAGGGCGACCTATCTGAGAACGCTGAGTATGATGCAGCGAAAGAAGCTCAAGGTCTACTAGAGGGAAAGATTTCGCAACTTAAGGCCATCCTAAGCAATGCACGTATTATAGACGAGAGCCGCCTAAGCACTGATACCGTGCAAATCCTCAACAAGGTTACCATCAAAAACCTCAAGAACGGAGCACAGGTAGCTTATACCCTCGTATCTGATAGCGAGGCCGACCTGAAGCAAAACAAAATATCGGTCAACACGCCTATTGCCAAGGGGCTCATCGGCAAGAAGGTGGGCGAGCAGGTAGAGGTACAGACACCCGGAGGCATTATGCACTTCGAGGTTGTAGAGATTGGTTTCTAAGCAACAATAATAACAAATACGCCATGGCCACGCTGTTTAGCCGTATCATTGCAGGCGAAATTCCCTCGCATCGTATAGCAGAGAATGCAGAGTTTTATGCCTTCCTGGACATCAATCCAGTACAGATAGGACATACGCTTATCGTACCCAAGCGCGAGGTAGACTACTACTTCGACCTCAGCGATGAGGAGCTCGGGCGTATGCAGGCTTTCGCCAAACAGGTGGCTGTAGCCATTAAGGCACACACTGCCTGTCTCAAGGTCGGCATTGCCGTTATGGGCCTCGAGATTAACCACGCCCATCTACACCTCATCCCACTCAAGGATAATGGCGATATGAATGTTTACCTCAAGCTGCAGCAGTCTGCCCAAGAGCTAGCCACTACAGCCGAGGACATCCGCCAGCATCTACCCGCAGAGCTAAAGTAAGTACTATGAGGATAGCTGTCGTTGGTATCGGTTACGTCGGTCTAGTCAGTGCTGCCTGCTTCGCTGACTTAGGAGTCGAGGTATTCTGCGTAGACATTAATGCCGAGCGTATTGCACGTCTACGCGAAGGCGAGATACCCATCTACGAACCAGGCTTGCAGGAACTAGTACGCCGTGGTAGTGAACGCGGGCGCTTACACTTCCACACGCAGATTGCCGAGGTACTCGACAAGGTGGATATCATATTTATTGCCGTCGGCACCCCCTCAGACGAAGACGGCTCTGCAGACCTTAGACACGTATTAAACGTAGCACGTTCTATCGGTGAGGCGCTCAGCAAGTACTGCCTAATAGTAACCAAGAGTACCGTACCTGTCGGCACCAGCAAACTGGTAGCTCAGACAGTAGCCGATGCTCTTAGAACCAGAGGACTTAGCATAGACTTCGATGTAGCTTCTAACCCTGAGTTTCTCAAAGAAGGCGATGCTATCAATGACTTTATGAAGCCCGACCGAGTAGTCGTAGGCGTAGATAGCGAGCGAGGTAAAGAACTTATGACTCGGCTCTACAAGCCAATGCTACTGAATAACTTCAGAGTGCTCTTTATGGATGTAGCATCGGCAGAGATGACCAAATATGCAGCCAATGCAATGCTGGCTACACGCATCAGCTTTATGAATGAGATTGCTCGTCTCTGCGAGGCTGTAGGGGCTAATGTTACCTCTGTAAGGCTCGGTATTGGCTCGGATAAGCGTATCGGTAGCAAGTTTCTATACCCAGGCTGTGGCTATGGTGGCTCTTGCTTCCCCAAAGATATACGTGCGCTCATCCACACAGCCAAGGAACATGGCCAACGTCTGCAAGTACTCGAGAGTGTAGAAGCAGTCAATGAGCAACAGAAGCAAGTGCTGATGCAGAAGTTTCTCCAGCACTATGATGGGGATATAGCCGGACGACGAGTAGCTGTCTGGGGATTATCCTTCAAGCCTGAGACCGACGACATACGCGAAGCTCCGGCATTAGTCCTGATAAAAGACTTGCTAACAGCAGGCTGCGGGGTATCCGTTTATGACCCCATCGCCATGCCTGAGGTGAAAAAGCTCTTCGGAGAGCAAATACGTTATGCCCAGGATATCTATGACTGCGCCCTAGACTGCGATGCCATCTTCCACGTTACCGAGTGGAAAGAGTTTCGTATGCCTTCCTGGGATGTATTGGCTAGGACAGTACGCAGGCCACTACTTATTGATGGCCGTAATGTTTTCGATGCCTCCCCGAGCAAACATGGCTTCACGCTCCTATCCATAGGACAATAGTACTACATGCTAACGAAAGACGAATTCCTCAAACAATCAGCAATCATCAACTCGTTGCGCTTCCCCGCTACGCTGTTGGTGATTGCTTCGCATTGTGTTATTACTACTAACCCCACCTCCTTACCACTGGAGTTTAGCAGCGACAATATATTCCTGATGCTAGAGCAACTGTGCCTTAGCTTCGGTCCTCC
>CAMBHQ010000189.1 GCA_945867245.1 uncultured Porphyromonas sp. | reverse complement strand
TATCAAAGACTAAAGCATTCAATAATTACAGACCGTTGTACGGCTACTGACACTAGGGACAGTCCTAGGGTATAGAGTGTCGGTACAACGGTCTTTACTTGTACTTTCACCACGTGCACAACTGGAAGAACCTCCTCAAACTACTCGCCTCAGTAACTGCCGTACAGATTATTGGCTTTGCCTTACTACCGCTTTTTAGCCGGCTCTATACACGAGCCGACTATGGTATCCTCGGGATGCTGATGAGCGTGGTGGGCCTACTAACGCCACTAGCGGCTATGCGCTACGACCAAGCCGCCCTAGTAGCTCGTGGCGGACAGCGCCTACAGCTGCTACGTATCCTCGGTATCAGCCTTTGTCTAGGCTTGACGCTCGTATTATCTCTGCTCTGTCTGATAGCTCCACCTTTCCTCGCCACTACGAGTTATGCTCCGGCCATCCCTTACTTATTCATTATCCCGCTGACCGTCTGTTGCTCGGGGCTATATGCTGTACTGGCGGCTAATGCCAATGCCCGAGCCAGGTACGGGAGCATCAGCATAGCTGCGCTGCTACAGGGCTACGTCAATAATTGCCTCAAAGTCGTCTGTGGCTGGAACAGCCTCGGTGTTTGGGGCTTTGCTATTGCCTTCAATAGTGGTACGGCTATTGCCTGTGCCTGGCTCGGCATACGTCAGCATGAGCCATGGCTACGGGGTGTTACTTATCGGCGCTTACGAGTGGTGGCCCATCACTATCGCACCTTCCCTAAGTACACGACTTGGATGGTAACGATAGCGATGCTCATTACCAACATCTTGGCGATGATGCTGCCAAACTTTTATCGGGTAGAGGAGATAGGTGTCATCACGATGCTCTATATGATTACACGTCGCCCTGTACAGGTGTATTCGGATGCTACTAGTCGCGTCTATGCGCGTCGCCTAGTGGAGGCTAAGGCCGAAGGCCGTGATTTCCGTGGCGATATGCGCCGAATGGTCCTGCGTCTTAGTCTCGGGGCTGTGCTCGGAACGCTGATAACGCCCTGGGTCGCTGAGCCATTGGTTACACTTGTATTGGGAGAGCAGTGGACGCAGCTAGGTCAAATAATCCCCTGGATGATACCATTCTTGCTGATGGAGTCGATGAATTATATCTTCAACTTCATTCCCGACGTACTGCGTCGCCAGCGAAGTTATATGCTGATACAGGTACTGCGCCTATGCTGCGAGTTGGGCTTTATCTTCCTCTTGGCTCCACGCCTAGACTTCGATAGCTTTATCCGTGCTTACTTCTTCTTCGCTGCGGGCGAGTATGCACTGATAAACCTTTGGTTTTATCACTTGTTACGCCCCTCGGAGCTTAGCCTAGGTCAGGACTAGTCTGTAGTAGACAGGCTTCGTCTCAGCCCCTGCTCTCGGTCTGTTTACAGACGAGAGCAGGGGCTAGTGCGTATTAGGCTAGGGGGCGAGTAAGCTGTTGTAGGAGTGTGGATTGGTAACTTTTTTAATAAAATATTGTGCAGATACTTGTAGGTGTAAAAATAAGTTGCTACCTTTGCAATATCATCGATACTAAGGGAGCGGGGCGAAAGGCCTATTTCTCTGCTAATATCACCCCGTGACCTTGATAATGATGATGGCTCTGCCGAGAGGGTAGAGGCAGTGGACAAGAGGTCCTAGAAAGTTGCAGTACAGAAAGCTCGAGATTTTACTACTGCAATCTGAAAAATTCAGTACTGCAATCTGCAGATTTTACTACTGAAAAGTTTAGACCCTCCTTGCCCCTGTATTCATCCCCCCCGCTAGAGTGTCAGTGCCACATTGATTTTTTAACTTCGGAAAGCCCATGGCACTAAGGCTGGACGAAACTAATTCAATATATAAAATGTATAAGAATACAATTTTTTTCTCTCTTCAGGAGAAGAGAGTTATTAGTAAAGAGAATGGTAAATCAGTTCACAAACCTATGATTGTAGCAAGACCCACGGGGCGCAAGCGCCTTGATTTTAGGAGTTTTTGTCAGAGAGTAGCCAAAGGAACTTCTTTTACCTCGCACGAAGTAGCAGCGGTATTGAACTATGCTACAGAGATTGCCAAGGATGTTGTAGCCGAAGGAGATATTGTTGAGTTTGGTGATTTGGGGACGCTAAGCCCTACATTCAGGAGCAAAGCAGTACCTGTCGGTGAGACCTTCAGAGCACAGGAGCATATCCTAGCCCCGAAGGTGCGCTTTAGACCTAATCAAAAGTATTTCACTTTGCCTACAGCATACTACGAGCAAGTTAAGACAAAGTCCGACTTGGCTAAGGAAGCAGCTACCCAGCCTCCTAAGCCAACGAATCAATCCGAAGAAGGAGAGTATCTATAATAGCTTTAGGGTACTGCTGTAGCTAGTTAGTCCGACTAAGGATAGGCCTATGAGAACTATGTAGCGTAGCCAAGAGCTCGCGCAGAGGTCTCTAGCAGAGAACGGCTAGCCTAGCAGTTTAATAAGTAATACGCCCTAGCATCCGGAGGATGCTAGGGCGTATTGTCTATAGTCTGTCTCTAAGCAGAAGCTTATCCGTTTACCTCAGCGATAATCGCCTCGATGTCGTCTTGACAGCTACCGCAGATAGAGCCTGCCTCTGTAGCGTCCATAACTTCCTCGAAGGTGCTTAGGCCCTTCTCGCGGATTGCTTCTTCGATAGTGCCACGGGTAATACCCTGGCAGTGACAGATAATTTCATCTGCTTGTCCCATATAATAGTACTGTTTAAGTGAATAATTTGCTAGACAAAGATAATACCTTCGGTACAATCCCGCAAGGGCGTATAGGTTCTTTCTTGCTATTGATAGTGTCTGTATATGAATAATCCCCTCAGCCCGCTGTCGGACTAAGGGGATTATGGTCTTTGGTATTGCTGTCTTACTTCTTGGCAGTGCTAGTAGCAGTAGCCTTGATACCTAGTGCATCCTTCACCTTATCGGTAAGGTCTACAGCATCCTTACCAACGAAGAGCATGGCACCACGCTCGAGGACGTAGGTAATACCATTGGCTTCACCAACCTTGTGAATGGCAGCCTGTACCTTCTTTTGGATAGGCTCTAGGGCTTCCTCCTGCTTCTTGGCAAGCTCCTGCTGCATTACCTGATAAGACTGCTGGATGCGGTTATTGATTTCTTCGAGTTCGCTAGCCTTGCGCTTTTGTAGAGCCTCGGGCAGGTTCTTCTGCT
>CAMBHQ010000188.1 GCA_945867245.1 uncultured Porphyromonas sp. | reverse complement strand
GGTAGGGGCTCTGCGGAGCTGGCCACTGCACCGTGCCGTGAATCGGATAAAACTGCGCACAAAGCTCTACCAGCCCCCCGAAAAGGAGGACCAGCAGGAAGAGAAGGCGTAGGCATAGATGCCTAAGTCTACTCTGCCCAAAGAGTAACGACATGGAGAACATTCAAATATATATCAGTTGGTTTTAAATACAACGATACACTAAACTCAGCACAGCTATCTTCTCTGAAAAGCTATCTAGTATCCTAACATACACCTCATATCATTCTTTCTGCTTAAGTAGACTCTGGATATTATTTATTTTTTCTAACAGAGCATTGCATTCATCATCAGTTAAGATTCTCAAGAACCCTGTATCATGCAGCATCCTTACGAGTTCAAATATCCAAAACTCAACTCGATTGAGTTGTCTTACATCTCCATGCTCGACAATGTTAACAATCTTTAATAATGCACCTAAGGGGGCTAAGTTTGGTTGCTTTTCTAAAATTTCTCGAACTTCGGAGAGGATATATCGTACATCGGACAGATTTGCTCTCTTTGCAATATTCTTTGGCATAATATTCTTCTAGTCATTGTGAAAGGCTTCTAAAGCTCTCTAAGTCAAGCACTAATCTTAAGATTCTTCGGAGCGGGTAACGTATAATACACACGACCTGTATAGGGACTTTGCTCCCTCTTGAAATTATATGTATCTACGAAACTAGAATCCCTTGCTAAGAACTTATAACCATCTGAAGCACTTACTATATCCAATAAATGCTCTCCGAGATACCCATATGTACTTGTTAGCATCTTCGATTAACTTAATAGCCTACAAATTACAGAGACCAACCCTCTAAGCTGGCTCTTTCCCATCAGAGTCTATCAGCCATATTCCATCTTTTTTAAGATAAACAATGGGTTCCACCGTAAACTCAAAGCCTTCGACAGGGCTACGCTCCTCCCAGATATCAGTCATTTCGCTTTCTTTAGCTTTATACCTCGGGTCATACCCCTGTCTAGGAAAATCCCCTAGGGCTTGCATTGTTTTCAAAGTTGGTGCGATCATATAGTAGTCATCCTCGCCCCCTCCATCAATGATGAATGTATGCCCCTTATACTTTGCCCCAAGTTCTCTAAAATAAGCACTAATACCGGAATTCTTCGGAGCAGGCAATACATAGTACACACGACCTGTATAGGGACTTTGCTCCCTCTTGAAATTATATGTATCTACGAAACTAGAATCCCTTGCTAAGAACTTATAACCATCTGAAGCACTTACTATATCCAATAAATGCTCTCCGAGATACCCATATATCCCCTTACAAATATGTTTACTTGTTAGCATTGCCTATTGACTTGGAATTTATTATTTTCATATCTAACGTATGTATGCTTGGCATTCTCATGATTCTGAAGGTTACTATGCCAAGATTTAGTTCTACAAACCGAGCTCTTTTTTCTTCGTATGATAGAGTTGCTCAACACTTTCATATGACTCAACCCAGTCCTGATTATCTTCAATATCTGTTAATATATTAAAGCCATAGCCTGAGTCGTAGATTGTCAGACAGTAGTAGACTCTGCCATCATCTCTAACTGGGATAGTAATCCATGCCACTCTGTCGTCTACATGGTTTCTCCAACTCATAGTCTCATCGATTCCATCGAATGGCGTCGGATATGTTCCGCCCACGATAAAATCCTTCGTGAGATACTTGGTCTTTCGATAGACGCCGACAGCGTAGTATTTATAGCGAACCAAAGTGTCCAAGGAAACATGCTCCCAAAAGAGCTTCTCAATAGATCTTTTTCGATTACTCATTAATTGTGGAACAACTTCTATTAGTACTGTCTGATGCTTTTTCTCTTCGCCTCTCGTTGACATCGAAAGAGATTCAAGGATGTAAAACTTCTCATTATCTGACCCAAATATATCTACACGAAAGTGATAGACACTGCATACGATTAGGATGAAAAGGAGGACCAGCAGGAAGAGAAGGCGTAGACGTAGATGCCTAAGACGACTCTGCCCCAGGAGAAGAGAGAGGGCGCGCATTGTTTTCGTAGCTACTTGGTTGTTATTCGGCTATTAAAGATAGTAGGATTGAGAAAATAACAGAGCTACCGCATAAAATCCAACTCGCAGATAAGCAGTAACGGGGCTCTGTCTCCAACGCCCTTAAAGCACGGCCGTCTCTTTGAGGCAAGACGGGAGGAAAAACAGTACGGCAAAAGTTACATAAGCACGCATTAGTAGATAGGCTTTACTGTTCTCAATATTTTCTCTAGCTCATAGTAGCACACACGCCAGCTATCATCAGGGATAAACTCACGGTTCTCTATGATCGCATCAGATTCTGGACGTTTGTAGTAGTACAGATCTTCGTCAAAGAGCCTATAAAAGACAAGTCCTCTCAGCATGCCTTCCAGCGGAGAGCCCGAAAAGGGAACTGCCCAGAAGTCTTCGTATTCCAACTTCTCTACAATATTGTCTGGGGTGGAGTGGTCTTGCTCAAATTGGTTTATCCCTTCCTCAATATAGTGGAAAGTTGCAACACCTAGAGCTAAGGCTAATTCTTCCGTCGGATTTTGCTTCATACGCTCGTGTAGAGATGTGAGCTCACTAGGTAGCTCATCACAGATAGTCCCCCATTTTTTTGTCTTGTCTGGGTAGTCTAAACCCTGCATGATTTCTTCTACAGCATCCAAGTAAAGCCTAACGGGCTCTACCTCAATGGCAGAAGTATGAGGGTGGACTCGGAATGAAAAGGTGAACTGACCATATTCAAACTTCTTGCTAAAGTAGAATGATTTCTTGTCTCGTTCTTGAGCTACATAGCCATGCCTTATAAGAGCTTGCTCAATTACCTTGTAAAAGCTCTCTAGATTTCTTATTAGCTGTTCCATACTTTTATAAGTTATACTTAGGCTCGATGGTCGGCAGTATTTCAGCTTTGAGCTTCTCGTAGTAGGGAAGCCATATGTCATTTGTTCCGTCGTAGAGCACCTTGTCGCAAAACTTAACTTTATTTTCGAAGTTAGATATTGGATCATTACATAGCTTGGAGATAATTAAACCTCGGAAGAAAGCATCTATACTTCCTTCTAGGATACCCTTGTGAGGATACTGCCAGGTTAGTCCAGCTTCGACCAATTCATCCATCCGCTTGAGAACATTCGGCAGGAAGGAGTAGTGCTGCACGAAATCTGCTCCT
>CAMBHQ010000187.1 GCA_945867245.1 uncultured Porphyromonas sp. | reverse complement strand
AATAAGCCTATCAGGACTAAGGGACACTACATTAGTATTCATATTATAGGCTTCCTGGCCCGTAACCTCGAAGATATTATCCTGCCCGAAGATTTCGTACAGGAGTCCGAGGTCCTCACTATTGGTCAGCGCATCGGGATGTAGTAGCGCCTTACCACGGCCGACAGGCTGGAAGGCACAGTCTAGATGCAATGTCCCTAGTCGGGGATCATGGTCGTGCTTGCGAAGCTCGATACCCACCACGCGCTTATGCGGATAGCGCTCACGGAAGTACTCGATGGCGTAGCGGTTGGTACGCGCCATCTTGTAACTCGGATAGTCGGGACGTAGGTAGCAGCCCACGAAGAGTATGTCGTCGTGTACCAGTACATCGCCACCCTCGGTATGCACCTCCTCGGGGAGCGTGGCCACGTGTGCCGAGGGGATACGCTCGATAATCTTGGCGAAGGCCCCTGTCTCTAGCTCTCGGTCGGGAATCAGGTTGGACACGTAGAACGTATCATCAATCACAAAGCCCACGTCTCGGGCGAATATCTGGTTGTAATCCTCGACAAGCTCGGGGCGCAATACCTCGACGCCATTGCGCACGAGTACATCATATAGCGCAGCCATCTCCTCGATGACGGCATCCTCTTTGGGATAAATACCCTTACGAACGCTCTCGTAGCTCTTGGCATCGTAGCAGTCAGCCCTGCGTGGGGTCGGCCCGAGGCTATACGGCAGACCTAGGACAACGACCTGTAGGCGGTCGGTCTCGTTGCTAACAGATGGTGTTATTAGATGTTGTGTCATGTTATGCTTGGCTTATAGTACATTGAGTGCTTGCTCCTTGATTTGCTCCAGCTCGTCTTTCATGCGGACGACAATCTGTTGCATCTCGGCGTTGTTGCTTTTGGAGCCTAGAGTATTGATTTCGCGACCTATCTCCTGTGCTACGAAGCCTAGGGTCTTGCCCTGTTGTCCCTCCGCCTTGGCCATCTCGCTCTCGAAGTAAGCGAGGTGATGGCGCAGGCGGTCTTTCTCTTCGTTCACATCTAGGCGCTCCATGTAATAGATTAACTCTTGCTCGAGGCGCCCCTTATCATAGCCCTCTATCTCGAGTTTACGCAACCCGTCCTCTAGACGCTGGCGGATACTGGCGATGCGCTCACCCTCGGGCAAATCGACCTCGCCTAGGAGCGTGCGGATATTAGCTATGCGCTGGCCAAGTACCTCCTCGAGCATAGCGCCCTCCTGACGTCGGTAGTCTACGACGGCCTGGAGTGTCTCCTCGAGCCCTCGGCGTACGGCGGCCCATTCGTCTTCGCTCAGCTCCTGCTGCATTGTCTCGCCACTAACCAGTACGCCAGGCAGACGCAATAGGCTCTCCATATAGTTAAAGGAAGGGTGTACGCCATCAAGCGCAGACTGCATCTGCTTGATATAATGCTGTAGAGCCTCGCCGTTGATATTCTGCACGCCACCGAGCCCAGCACCAAGGTCATCTAGACTAATACTAATCTCCACCTTGCCACGTACCAGATAGTTGGTAGCCAAGGTGCGTACCTCTAGGTCTCGCTCTCTGTAGGCATAGGGCAAACGTGTAGAGATATCTATTTGTTTACTGTTTAGGGTCTTGATAAATATGGTAATGCTTTTACCCTCATAGCGCACGATAGTCTTACCGACGCCTGTCATGGATAGTATCATATTGTCTATTATCTAATTTCCTACGAAGTTACGATTATTATTCCGATGCCGTAGCACCCTATCCGTCCGAGCAGGGGACAAAAAGCGTCGCCTGCACAGCTCAATAGCTATGCAGGCGACGGCCTAATAGGATAGTCCTCTAGCGACTACTGATGCGCAGCACGGATACGCTCGGCGTCAGCCTTGCGGTCTAGACGGTCGTAGGTATTAGAGAGTACGTAGTACACGTCCGCAGGCTTGAGCTTATAGGCAGCCTCTAGGTAAGGTACAGCCTTGGCAAGGAAGCCCTTCGCCTTGTCGTCTGTGAGCTTAGTGGGGTTCTGTACATTGAATAGCTCTACAGCCTGGTTGTAGTAAGTACGACCGAGGTTGTAATTAGCATCGTACTCGTCAGCCTTTACAGCTAGACTCTTGAGGTACCACTCAGCAGCCTTGTCGAGGTTCTGCTGCTGCTCGGCTAGACCACCGAGGAAGTTGAGAAGCACAGTATTCTGTGCGTCCTGCTCGAGGGCACGGAGTACATAAGATTCACTCTTGGCTAGGTCGCCCTGATTGAAAGCGAGCTGAGCAAGGTTGAGCGTGAAGTATGGGCTCTTTGCGAACTTCGTCTGACCCTCCTCTAGCGCCTTGATGAGCTGCACAGAGTCGCCCTTGGCCTGATAAGAGGCAGCTAGTACCTGATAGATATCCTCGCCATGCACTGGTGCTTCGCGGAAGTCGTTGGCAATAGCAATAGCCTTGTCGTAGTCCTTCACCTCGTGGTACATCAGTGCAGAGAAGTAAGCCACCTGATAGGCCGTAGTGTCGAGCGTAGCGATAGCCTTATTGTCTGCGAACATAGGCGCACGACGCACATTGACATACTGCTCGAAAGCCTGAGCCGAAGACTTGTAATCGGCCTTCTGCTGGAAGAAACTACCTGCATTCAGTAGGTTCTGATAGTCAGCCTGTAGATAGTCCTTAGCCTTCTTGGCATACTTGAGCTTAATCTTACCCTTTTCGTTGGGCACGTTCTCTAGCTCGTAGGTCTTGAGGAAGAAAGGTACCTCAGCGATGAGCGCCCTATACATAGCCTCCTCGTTGGCCTGCTGACCGAGCTGAGCCTTCACAAACTCGTTGTTATAAGCCTTCTGCTCTACGAGACCAGATACGAACCAGGTGTAGGCATCGTTCTTCGTCTCGTCGTGCTGACGGGCCTCAGCAATCATCGTACGCGCTTCGGCTGGGTTGTTGTGATGTAGCTTCTCTGCTTCCTTGGCCTTGATAGCCTGAGCATAAGCACCCGTAGACACTAGTCCAAGAGCGGCGATTAATGCTAGCTTCTTCATACTTTATACTATTAGTTAATTAGTTTGATATTTCTTATTCGAAGAGATCTTCCCCGCCTGTAGGGTCGGTCGTCTCTGCCGTATTAACGTCGGGGGCGAGGGCATTATTATTGTCCCCTAGCTCCGTGCTGTATTCGAGAGCCTCTAGACCCTCCTCGCTCTGCTCCTCCTCGGCTACCACGGGGCAGATAG
>CAMBHQ010000186.1 GCA_945867245.1 uncultured Porphyromonas sp. | reverse complement strand
ATATCTAACAAGTTAGAATTACGATATTAGGAAAACCTTTAATACGAGCTCTAGTTGAAAGCCCTTGGTTCTCACATACATGCAAATGCTATCATGGTAGGGGTGAAATACTTCGAGGAAACTATTGCATCATACGACACTCGCTTCGTTAGGATAAAGCCTAGCTCAGTAGCTCCTCGTAGAGCCGTCGGTAATCGACGCCCATGCGTCGGTAGTCGTAGCGCTCGGCCCAAGCCCTTAGGCGGGCGGGCTTATCGCTGTCTGCCCCGAAGGCCGCCATGCCCTGTCGGAAGTCCTCCGCCATCACTAATGGATGGGCTGAGCGAAAATAATAGGCCTCCTCGCCACCTATCTCAGGCAGGCTCGTCGAGCTACTGAGGAAGACAGGGCGCCCCATATACATCGCCTCGATAGGGGGTATGCCGAAGCCCTCGGCTAGGGACGGATGCGCATAGGCCAGGCAGTGCCGTAGCAGGTAGCGCTTCTCTGTGCTGCTGACCCCACGCAGGAAGTGTACACGTCCCTCGAGGCTGTGCTGGGCGATGCTGTGGCGGATGGTAGCCTCGTAGTCGCTGGTGTCGCTGTAGACGAGGACGAGGTGTATATGCTCGGGCAAGTGGGCCAGCATATCCACCAAGCGGTGCTGTTGCTTTTTGTCCTGCAATACACCGATGGTGAGCAGGTATTCGCTCCCCTCGGGTAGGCACAGGAGGGCAGGCTGCACTTCGTCCCCCTCCTCCAGTAGTAGCCCATTGTGTATCACCTCGATGCGGACATTGCTCTTGAGCTCGAATAGCCCTCGATGCTCCTCTAGGCATTGCTTGACGAAGTGGGAGATGCATACGATGGCATCCGCCCGCTCGAGGTTGTGGCGGACTGTCGCCAGACGACGCTCACGCTGGGCGGGGCTTAGGGCTTCGTAGAGGAAATTGAGGTCATGTAGGGTTACTAGACAGCGGCTACTCTGGCATAGCTGAGGGAAGTAGGTCTGTAACTGGTGCGTCAGGTGTACGAGTCTGCAATCCCAGCTTGTGGGGTTGAGCAGGCGATGCCAGCCGTAGTGTCGGCGCCTGTTTCCCTCGGGTCGGTAGTCCCTAGGTGTGTAGTATATATAGCTGTGCTCCGAGGGGGCCTGTCTAAGGCTAGCGCTGAGCCCTGCCACGAGGCAAGATGCGAAAAAACCCACACCGGAGTGTGGGTATTTGCAGCGTTCGGCATCGATAAGTATCTGGGCCATGGTCTGTAAGGGCTTAGGATTGGGGCTCGCTCACTAGGCGACGCATGCCGTCGCTCATCTGTGTGCGGAAGCCCCCCTTCTGTTCGTCTCCTAAGATAAGGAGGTACTCGACCCCTGGGAAGCGCTTGATGAAGGCCGGCACTTCGCTCGCTGGCATGGTCATGCAGGCGGTAGCTAGCCCGTCGGCCATCATACAGCTAGGGGCTAGGATGGTAGCACTTAGTACCTCGGTCTGTATGGGGTAGCCTGTGCGTGGGTCTATGGTATGGACGCGCTTGCGACCGTCTACGACTTTGTAGTTGCGGTAGTTACCCGAGGTCGCAACCCCACCGGCAGGGCGGTCGAGAGTGAGGATGAGCTGTAGGTCGCTGACTACGCCTGTGCTGTCCTCGATGGGCTTGTTAATGCCGATGCGCCAGGGCTTACCCTCGGGATTAGTACCACGGAAGGCAATCTCTCCGCCTAGCTCGACCATATAGTTCTGCGCCCCCTTGGAGGTAAGCATCTCGCCCACGAGGTCGGAGCAGTAGCCCTTGGAAATGGAGGAGAAGTTAATCGAGCTACGGGGGTCGTCCTTGAGCATCTGTGTCCCCTCGAGGCGTATCCGCTGATAGCCCACGAAGCTCAGTAGGCTATCGATGACCTGTGGGTCGAGCTTCATCTCCTTGTCGTAGCCGAAGCCCCAGGCATTGATAAGTGGCGAGCAGGTAACGTCGTAGCTACCGCCACTCTTCTGACTTATCTCGGTGGCAGTGCGCCAGACGTGGCGTATCATAGAGTCGGTCTCTGTGGAGGTGCTGCGGTTGATAGCCGTGATAAGGCTCGTCGAGTCGAAGGGGTTGAGCGAATGGCTAAAGGCGTCGAAGGTCGAGTCCACACTAGCCGAGTAGTCCGTTGGGAGGTCGTACTTGATTTGGTAGAAGGTGTGGAAGATCTCGCCCTGTATCTGTGTGTAGGTGGGCTCGGCGGCTCGTTGCTGTAGCAGGTAGCTACGGCAGAAGTAAATGAGCGCTGCACCAGCGAGGGCTAGGAGTGCTAGACGAGAGAGTTTGCTCTGCATTATTGATTCCGTAAGAAGTGAAGCGTCAGAGGGAGCTCTGCACCCTTGCTATTTAGTTTGTGGATAGTGGTACGGGCGAGAGCTGCCTCAGGTGTTATGGGACTGGCCTTATCGCCGAGGCTTGCTCCGAGTAAGTGCGGTAGACAGTCGCTAACGATAGCTCTGCTACGAGGGTATAGCCCCGTTAGGCGTAGCTGATGGTACAGCACCTGGAAGAAGAAGTAATCATGCACCTCAGCCTCCTGCTCCCAATAGGCTAGGAGGAGCGAGTATAGTGCTATGCTGATAGCCTGTCTAGGCTGTGCGACGATAAAGGCGTTAAGGCAACGTACCTCGAAGTCCTCACGCCAGCCCCAGTAGGAATAATAGCTCCCTCTAAAGTATTGCTGCATAGCCGGCGACTCATCGAGACTACGCTCATACATAAAGAAATCTGCCTCTGTCGCATAGCTCGGCAGGGGACCGCTCATATATATAGTAGCGTCCATCCATACCCCGCCATAAGCTGCTAGCAGGGCGATGCGTATCAGATCGGCCAGGAAGGCATACTGATAGCTCTCGCTACTCTCTAGACGTTTGAATACATAGTCGGGTAGGCTGATGTACTGGGATAGGGTCTGTAGGGATAGGCGGATGACTTGGTATTCGCCACAGTGTCGGTCTACCGAGTCGAAGCAGTGCTGCACGACCTCGGGCAATGGCTCGTCGAAGCCCTGCCCCCAGAACTGCCATATGATAGGCTTACCGACGAGCTCGGGACGTAGGGCCTCGGGGCATAGCTGCGGGAGTTCGCCTCTCTGATAGGCCTCTATCTTGCTCTGCCATAGACGGGCTGTCTGAGCATTGAGTGCTATGTAAGGGCGCTGCTTATAGTCTAGCCATAGGTCGAGCATGCCTAGGGACTTTAGTAGGCT
>CAMBHQ010000185.1 GCA_945867245.1 uncultured Porphyromonas sp. | reverse complement strand
GTATAATCCTCGTAGCCATTGCGCGAGGGCACAAGCTGCTGCTTATCGCCATTGCGGTAATAGCCACAGCGACTCAAATTGGTACGTATCTGCTGGATGCTCGGGAGCGAGAAGAACAGCTTGCTCGGGTCTGTATCGTGGAAGCCATAGCTCATGATGCTCGTACCATCCTCTGGCTCGGTGTGTATGCTATAGTCTACGTTTTGGCTAGCAGTATGCCAGGCACCGAATAGATGGGCGAGCTCGTGCGCAATAGTCCCGATATTATCGTTGCTAATAGTGGCGGCCGCCTTATGCGTCTGGGCAAAGCCCCCGCTCATAGAGGCCTTACCATTATAGTCCCAGAAGTTCACCAGCCACAGACCTATGTCGTAGCTATCCGACCCTATTAGCTTATTAAGCTCTGCCGTACTGCGCTCGATGATTGCGATGGCACCGATACTACTCTGACCGCCTGCGCTATAACCGAAGACCGCCTCGGCGGACGAACGCCTAATCAGCTCGGGACGTAGCACCAGCTGAAAGCCAATGCCAATATCTCTGCGGTAGATGCGGTCTAGCTCCTGCCCTACCCTACGGCAGAATGCCTCCGCTCGGCCGACATCGCCCGAGAAGTGCCGCATCAGATAGCTATAATCGACGACGATTGCCAGTCTATAGGTACGCAGTACTGGCTCATTAACGATACTCCTAAGCTCCGTAGCCGAGACGTTACGCAGTTGCTCGCCGAGGGGGCGGACTACGGGTTCCGAGGTCGTGCCACAGCACTTATCCGAGCTGTGCCTCGTCTGCGCTACGGTGGGGCTACAGAGCCCTACGAGCATCAGCGTTGCGAGGATATAGGGGAATAGATGGGACTTGATATACATTACTATCTCAATGATTTGGTACGCTACAAAGGTACTACTTATCCAGAGACTCGTGCGCAATCAATGATAAGACAAATATCCCAACATCTCTCATTGGACAAGGCCCCTCTAGGGGCTTCGGGAGACCCGCTCCTAGAGCGGGCTGTGGCGACCTAATAGGCGGACACTTGTCTGCCTACCGAGTCGATGATCGTCCGCCTAATAGGTGGACGACTGGCTGTCTATTAGGCGGCCAAGTGCTCGGCTAAGCACAAAAGCATAGGGGCTGTGCCGAGTGCTCGGCACAGCCCCTATAGTCGGGATAATAGCTCGGTCGCTTAGCGTGCATTCTGCACCATAGTCCCCGCATTGAAGTTCATCACGCGCGTCGGTATCGGCAGCACATATCGAGCAGAGCCAGACTCCAGCCTATACTCCTCGCCAGCAACGCTATGCACTACCGACTTGGCGTAGCGTGGCTCCTTGCTTAGACGCTTGAGGTCTATCAAGCGGAAATTGCCGGTCAGAGCTAACTCTCGGCGACGCTCGGCCAAGACTAGGTCTAGGGCCTCCTCGGACGAAGTGGCGCTAAGAGCTACTGCGTCCTGGATACGCTTGCTACGTAGCGTATTTAGGTAAGTGAGCGCAGCTGAGGTATTACCCTGACGTGCCTCGCACTCGGCAGCAATGAGGTAGAGCTCTGGTGTGGCCATCCCTATATTACTGGTTATAAAGGGCATCCATAGAGGTCGGGGGAAGGATAGAGGCCCAAAGCTATTGACCATATAGAGCTGATAGCGCATATCCTTGTCTTGGTCGTAGAGCGCTAGCAAATCGTCAGACACGAAGACCTGAGCACTCATCCCATAGGCATAGCCCGCCACACGTAGGTAGATATTCTCGGGGTTCTGGTCTCGCTCGGGGACATCTATACGCCCAATCGCCCCCATCGGATTGAGGACACGATACTGACTCAGGTCTATGAGCGTGCTGTTCGTATCGAGGGCTAGCTTGGCATTGGCTAGGGCCTTGTCGTAGTCGCCCTTATAGAGGTACATACGCGAGAGGAGCGCATAGCCCGCCGCACGAGAGGCACGGAAAGCATTGGCTCGGGGCTTCTCGGGCAGGTCTCGGAGCGCCTCGATGAGGTCGCTCTCCACACGGGCGTACACCTCGGCCACAGTGGCACGTACTAGGCCACTGCGCTCTATGGCATCATCGAGTATCAGAGGTACCCCAAGATCGCTGGTTGCCGTAGCAGGGTCGTAGTGCTTGGCATAGACATTGACCAGCATCAGATACTCATAGGCACGTCCGAGCAAGGCCTCGGCACGCAGGGCGCGCTTGGTAGCATCGTCCGAGCCTGTAGCCCCCATCACCTTGTCGATAAGGACGTTGAAGTAGTACATACGCTGATAGGCATTATTCCACAGAGCATCATCTTCCGACTCCCCGAATACCTCCTGCTGGAAGGTATAGAGGTTCTGTACCGCAGGCGACGAGGCAGCGAAGCTCCCCCCGAAGCCTAGGGACTGGTCGGGCAGATAGACATCATCCGTCATATAGAGCGGATATGGGTCGCCCCCCTTGGTGATCTGCACATAGTTGAGCATCGTCTCGTAGTCCGCAGTTGTCTCTGGGATTAGAGCGCCCTTGGGCTTGATGTCTAGGTAGGTATTGCAGCTGACTGCTCCGAGCGTAAGGGCAGAGAGACAGAGTCGATATAATAGTCTTTTCACGTTGTCAAGTCTCTAGATTAGAATGTAACAGACAGACCCAGAGTATAGGTCGTGGGCGTAGGTAGTGTACGCATGCCCCATCCGTAGGCATAGGTCGTCATAGCCTCGGGGTCGTAGCCTTGGTCGTTGGCTGCCCAGGTCCATAGATTCTGTAGCTGTAGGCTGAGCGAAGCAGCGCTCATACCTAGACGGCGGACGAAGGTACGTGGCAGGGTATAGCTGAGCGAGAGGTCGCGTAGCTTGATGTAGTCGCCCCTGTGCGTATTGATATCCGAGGCAGCATAGGGGTGCAGATGGCGTACAGGGTCTAGCGTAGCATTGACAAATCCGGGCGTTACACTGGGGTTGGCCTCATCGCCAGGCTGTAGCCAGGGGTTGAGGGCCTCACGTACAGGATTGGCATCGAATTCGCCCGCGCCCCAAGGCGCAGCGACACCACGTAGTACGTGTCCGCCATAGTAGACCAGCATAAAGGATAGCTCCCAGTCACGCCACGAGAACTTATTCGTCAGAGAGGCCGCATGCGGAGGCACCGTAGTACCAGAGTACACGAGGTCCTCGCCCGCGGTACTCGTGCGCACCTTGGCATCCTCATCTGTGGGCTGAGCCTTGGCGACAGATGAGT
>CAMBHQ010000184.1 GCA_945867245.1 uncultured Porphyromonas sp. | reverse complement strand
CCTCTACGAGGTAGTTCATAGCCGCTAGTTGCTCGCGGATGCGGTCTGGGTTAGCCCCTGGCTTATCAATCTTATTGATGGCAAATACGATAGGCACGCCTGCTGCGGCTGCGTGGTTGATAGCCTCCTTAGTCTGGGGCATCACGTCGTCGTCAGCGGCCACAATGATGATGGCGATATCCGTAATCTTGGCTCCACGAGCACGCATAGCCGTGAAGGCTTCGTGCCCTGGCGTATCGAGGAAGGTGATACGCTTACCACTCTGCAGCTTGAGGCTATAGGCACCGATATGCTGTGTGATACCACCTGCCTCACCTGCGATTACATTGGTATTGCGCAGACGGTCTAGCAGAGAGGTCTTACCATGGTCTACGTGGCCCATCACCGTAACGATAGGCGGACGGCCGACGAGGTCTTCCTCGTTATCCTCGTCCTCCTGCTGGCTGAGGCTCTCGGCGAGTTCTGCACTCACGAAGTTAGTCGTAAAGCCAAACTCCTCCGCCACAATATCAATCGTCTCGGCATCAAGGCGCATATTGATAGACACCATCAAACCTAGGGTCATACAGGTACCTATCACCTTGGTAACAGGCACATCCATCAGGTTCGCTAGGTCGCTCACGGTAACGAACTCTGTGAGCTTGAGCACCTTGCTCTCCTCGGCAGCTGCTGCAGCATCGGCATCGGCAGCACTACGGGCTGCCTCACGCTTATCCTTACGATACTTAGCCCCCTTGGCATTCTGGTTGCCTTTGTTCGTTAGGCGTGCTAGGGTTTCTTTTACTTGACGCTGTACATCCTCGTCGCTAACGGGCTGATTGTTGGCATTAGCCTGCTTACCTCGCTGCTCCTTGCCTTTCTGTTTGTGGCGGTTATCCCCCGAAGCAGCACCCTGTGCGTTGTGGCGTCCTCCGCCCTGTGCGTTACCCTTACCCGAATTATTCCCTGCGGACTGATTGCCTGCGCCCTGCTTCTTGGACTGACCAGTAGTAGGCTGGGTATTGCCCCCTGCAGGCTTCTTGTTCTGCGATATTTTAGCGGCCTCGGCCTTAACATCTACAGCATCCTTGACACGCTGGCGCTTCTTGCGGTCCTCACGCTCCTTGTGGCTTTTCTTGCTAGGACGTGTAGAGCTATTGAGCGCGTCGAGGTCTATCTTACCCACGACATTAAACTGTATGGCTGGGCCCGAACTAGGCGCACGGAAAACACCCGAGTCCTTAGCTTCAGCTTTTGCCTCCTCTGCGGGGGCTTCCTGCTTGGGCTCTACAGCGGGCTCAGCCTCTGCGACCACAGGTGCTGGCTTCTCCTCCTGCACGGGGGCTGGTGTAGGCTCCACCACGGGCGTAGCTGCCACGACGGGCTCTGGCTTGGCCTCCGATTGTACGGGCTCTGGCTTGGCCTCTGGCTTCTCCTCCACAGTAATAATCTTAGGAGCTTGCTCCGACTTCTTATCGTTGATGTTACCGACTACCTTTAGCTCTATCTTGGGCTTAGACTCCTCTTGCACATTAGGCTTAGGCTCCTGTCCTTGGGGACTAGCGACCTCCACGGGATCGCGCAGTTCGTCGAGGATGTTCTGCGCATCTGACACTGACAGAGCCTTCTGAAACTCTGTCCGCAACAGGCGCTCGACCTCGGCGTAGCTCAGACGCGTATTAGGCGTTGGGTTATCGGCTAGCTTGAGCTTCTCTACAGCCTCACGTACCGAATTCCCCCCCACGCCTATCTTAGCGGCAAAGTCTACTATTTTGATTTTCTTCTGCGACATTATCAAAGTATTTTAGGTTAGTATTAGTCCTGATCATCCGCTGGGGCTACGTTGCCCTCATCGGCTAGCTCCTCTTCGCTAAACTCGCTACGTAGGATATCCAAGACTTGGTCGAGGGTCGTTTCCTCTAGGTCGGTAAGCTCTAGGAGCTCCGTACGGTTTTTCTTCAGAACCGACTTGGCGGTAGTGCAGCCTACGTTCTTCAGTATATCGAGAATCCACTGATCGATTTCGTCCGCAAATTCGTCTAGATAGATATCTTCCTCGGTGTTATCATTATCACGGAAGACCTCTATCTAATAGCCCGTAAGGAGCGATGCCAGCTTGAGGTTGGATGCATTCTTACCGATAGCCAAGGGCACTTCCTCGGGACGTAGATACACCTCTGCCTGAGGGTGCTCGCTCTCGGTATCGAGCGATATGGCAGATACCTTGGCGGGACTGAGCGCACGCTGTATAAATAAGAGCGTATTGGTCGTATAAGTCGTTACATCGATATTCTCGCCTCGTAGCTCACGCACGATACCGCGGATACGAGAGCCATTCATACCCACGCAAGCACCCACTGGGTCGATACGCTCGTCATAGCTCTCTACGGCTATCTTGGCTCTCTCTCCGGGGATACGCGCCACAGCACGCACAGTGATGAGGCCGTTCTCGATTTCTTCCACATTGAGCTCGAGAAGGCGTAGGAGGAACGCGCTACTTACACGAGACAGGATAACCTTGGGGTTATTGTTTTCGTTCTCCACACGCTCAATCACAGCACGCACCATCTCACCCTTGCGGAAGAAGTCCCCAGGGATCTGTTCCGACTTAGGTAGAATCAGCTCGTTGCCATCCTCATCGAGGAGCAGAGCTTCGCGCTTCCATACTTGATAGACTTCAGCAGTGATAAGTTCTCCGACGCGGTCCTTGAAGCGAGCGAAGAAGTTGTCCTTCTGCAACTCGAGGATTTTACTCGCTAGGGCCTGGCGTAGATTGATAACAGCACGACGACCGAAAGCGTTGAAGTCTACAGCTTCGTTTACTTCCTCACCTAGCTCGCACTCCTCATCCAGCAGGCGGGCATCCGAGAGCGCTATCTCATCGCAATCATTCACCACTTCGCCATCGCCTACGACGATACGCTTACGCCAAATCTCAAATTCGCCACGCTCAGGGTTAATGATTACCGTGAAGTTCTTGTCGGTACCGTAAATCTTGCTCAGCACATTGAGGAAGGCTGACTCCATTACGCTCACCAGAGTATCACGAGAGATACCCTTGAACTCCTTAAACTCGGCAAGCGAGTCTATCATGCTCGTTGTTTCCTTTTTCTTTGCCATTGTATATGCTTGTTTTCTTTCTTATTCTATGATGTCAATGATTAGAACGAGAGGACACGCTTGGTCTGTAATACCTCCTCCATCGGAATGCGGATAAGCTCCTCGACCTCCGTCTTGCGCTTGGCACCCTCTA
>CAMBHQ010000183.1 GCA_945867245.1 uncultured Porphyromonas sp. | reverse complement strand
CATAGGACAAGACTGGGGCGTAGACCATGCCCCCGAGGTAGACTACGATATGGCCGGCGAAATCCGTGTCGTCAAAGGTGCCGAGGCCGTACGCTTCGGCTCGGGAGCCCTCGGGGGCGTCGTAGAGATGCAGGCGCCACGCCTCAGCTATGGAGGCCGTGCCCTCAGGGCAGAGCTATCCACAGGCTATGCCAGCAACGCACGCCAGCTACAGGCTATGGGGCGCCTATCCGGCAGTATTGGGGAGCAGTTAGCCTGGCGCGTGCAGAGCTCTGTGCTTAACTCGGGCGACCGACACACGGCCGAATACTATCTACAGAATACAGGCGAACGCAAGTGGAGCCTCGGCACCCAGCTCGGCTATCGGGGCAAGCGCCTACAGAGCGAGTTCAGCTACGGCCTCTACCAAACCAAGCAGGGGACCATGTCTCAGTGGCAGATCGGTAGCGAGGAGCTCTTCCGCCGTAGGCTAGCCATCGGGCGACCTGTCCTCGGGGCCGGAGAGGTAGACGAGTTCGGGCGCGCTATAGGCCTGCCCTTCTCTCAGGTCAAGCACCATCAGCTCGGGCTCAATAGCAGTTACCGAATCAACGAGGAACAGCGCCTTAGGCTCAACCTCGGCTATCAGAAAGACCATCGCGAGGAATATCATCATCGACGCAACAACTTCTCGCACATCCCCGAGTACAGCATGCACCTGAGCTCTACCGATGCCGAGCTCAGCTACCGCCACGAGCAACTACTAGGTCTACAGACCGAGGTCGGGCTAGTGGGGCACTACGGGCAGAATGCCAGCATGCAGGGCACAGGCGTACCGCCACTAATCCCCAACTATGCCGAGCTACAGTGGGGCGGCTATATGTGGCAGAAGGCTCAGCTAGGACGTCTAGCCCTAGAGTGGGGCGGGCGCTACGAGTTCCGCTTCGTACAGGCCGATGGGCACGACTACAACGGCCAGCACTACTCCTCGGCCGATACCTACAACCTCTGGGGCGGACAGCTAGCAGCCAGCTACTATCTGAATCCGGATATTAAGCTAGTCAGCAGTCTAGGTCTGACACAGCGTGCGCCACACGTATTCGAGATGCACAGCAATGGTATCGACAAGGCCTCGGGCGTATATGCCTCGGGCAACCCATGGCTACGCCCCGAGACGGGTATCAAGTGGGTGGCAGCCCTAGAGGGCAAGACGGGCGACCTTGAGTGGAGCCTAGAAGGCTTCGCACAGCGGGTACAGAGCTATATATACTATGCCTACTCCGGAGAGACCAGGCGAATGCTCTCGGGCTACTATCCCCTATTCCTCTTCAGACAAGAGCACGCCAAGTTCGCCGGCGCCGATGCCAAGCTAGAGTGGCGCATCCTCGGCGGTCCGCTCAGCTACGGCCTGCAGGCCGGCTATATATGGGCACGCACCGACAGCGGGCTATATCCCCCAGGCTTAGCGCCACTAAGGCTCAGACAATGGCTCGGCTACGAGCAAGACCTCGGCCCACACTGGCAGCTATCGGCACGTCTAGAGCATCTACTCGTGGCCAAGCAGAGGCTCTTCAGCCCCTCGACAGACCTCGTGGACTTCACGCCCGAGGGCTACGACCTATGGGAGGCCAGCCTCAAGCTAGGGTATCGCCTAAGTCGTGGGCAACGCCTAGAGCTAGAGCTCTCGGGTAGCAACCTCACGAATCGTCTCTACAAGGACTACACCAACCGCTTCCGCTACTACTTCCACGACCTAGGTCGGGACGTCCGAGTGCGTCTCTCCTACTTCCTATAGCCTGCCCTCGGCTCCTAATCTCAGCAATCAAACATATCAACCAATAAACCAAAAACAAAACCTTTATGAACCAAACATTTTCGCGCCTAGGTCGTCGTGCCTGGGCCATGCTCGGAGTGGCCTGTCTGGCGACCTTCGGCTCCTGTAGCAAAGACGACCTCAGCAAGGGCGTCAAGCCCCAAGCCTCTGTAGACGAGCGCAAGAGCAAGGCGCACGGCGACCCCGTCAAGGCTGAACTAACGCTCTACAGCGGACACCTGCACGGGATCCAAGGCTTCCACCAGAATGCCGACATCGAGGGGCTCAAATACATGAAGCGCGTACAGACGATGGTCCTCAAGTACATGCCCAAGGGGAAAGATGCTCACGGACGTGATGTCTACTCGTGGACGGTAAGCCAAGAAAATGGGAGTACCGACAAGTTCCGTGTAGAATATGGTACCTACTCGGGCAAGGACACCGACCACCCCGACCAACCACTCATCAGCAAGTACAACCTTGTCTATGGTTTGCTGATACGCTACTTCGATGCCAACGACAAGGACATCACCCACGAGTTTGTTACCAACGGGCAGGAGAATATCCACCAGCACTTCTTCATCCCCGACAAGGAGATTAAGCCTTGGTTCACCAACGTCACTTGGAATTCTCCCGAGGTGATAGCCAAGGAAGCTCCTTATAATACGCTTATTGCCCAGCGTTACAATCAGGGAGAGATGCACCTCGGAAATAAACTAGAGGTAGAGGAGTGGAAGCCCTTCTACTACTTCTACAGCGATACTGATCCATGGGACAAGAGCTACAAAGCGAGCATCACCGATGGAGATGTAAATACCAACGTTAAGTTCATAGGCTTCAATAACCCTACGGGCTTCAAGGGCTGGTTCGGCTTCAATAATCCACTCTTTGACCAGCAGGTATATAACCACTATAAAAAGGCTATCTATTGCGACTTCAACATCAGCATCGAGCTACTACACGCAGCTACGAGCAAAACGAGCCGCAACGAGAATGGCAAGCCCTCGCCCTACGACTCCCCCACTGATGCTCAACTTAAGAGCGACCTCTGGGACGTAAACCTATCCGTACCTGTACTCATCTTTGGCAGTCAAGAAGATGGATTATCTATTCATCCGGTGATGATTCCTGACCCACGAAATCCTTCTAAACAGAAGAAAATAACAAGTGCCCGTAACCTCGGACGCGCTCCGCATTATGACGAACTGAAAGACTGGAGTAAAGACTACGTAGACCGAGTAGCTCAAGCCTATGGCATTAGTAGAGAAGATGCTATCGCCGACCTTTACACAATCCTCACCGCTCCTGCGGAGAAGAAGGAGTCTGGCGCTGTATTCTTCTAGCGCGTAGCCTCGCCATAGACCTATAAACGCAATCCCGCCCCGACGTCCATCGTGGACATCGGGGCGGGACTATTATCACTGTTACTAGAGTAGACTAGTAAGGGTGTGTGCGTAGGTCGAATTGTGGGAGGGCATCCCATGCGGCCTTGGTAAGATCGGAAGAGCACAC
>CAMBHQ010000182.1 GCA_945867245.1 uncultured Porphyromonas sp. | reverse complement strand
GGTTGATGTCTGGGGTATGACGCACGATTATCGTAGGGCCATAGCTGCGGAATAGCAGGAAGTGGTAGTAGCCGATGAGGAAGTCCGCCTGAGCGTGCATATCTTCCTTCTCTGCAGGAGTTACCTCAGCAGGGAGCTTGTCGATACGCTCCTTGAACATATAGCAACGGCGTATCCCCTCGAAGAGCGTATTCCAGTATGATATCACAGGGCTAGAGGCTGTATAGTTCCCCTTGAGGAAGTTAGCAAATAGCTCGTGCTCAAAGGTATTAGCGTGGTTGGGCATATAAGCGTAGCAAGAGTATAGGTAGCCCTCACCACGTCCGCGTCCCGAGTAGGTATCGCGGTCGGTAACGTTTTCGTCTGGCACTACATCTAGGAAGCTAGCGCAAGAGCTAAGGGCTCCCCCAACGATAGCGGCGCTGAGTGCAAGTACTTTATATGATAGTTTCATATTTATCAATCTGTTAATCGATTAAGTGTAGACCTTATACTATCGGTTGTTGAATGTGATGTTGAGACCGATATTGAAGGTACGCTGTAGTGGATAGCTCATACCACGACCACCACCCAACTCTGGATCCCATAGCTTAAATGGAGCGATGGTCAGCAGGTTCGTAGCCGAGAAGTATAGGCGAGCGTTCTTGTAGGTATAGCCTATCTCGACGTTTTTCAGCTTTAGGAAGGCAGCACTACGCAACCAATAGCTAGAGGTAGCGGTATTGTGGTTGTTGTCGTACTTGGTTAGACGTGGGAAGTGAGCATTAGGGTTCTGATTGTCCTTGCTCCAGTAGTCATCGGCAATCCATGAGAGGACGTTACGACGCTCCTGCGTACCAAAAGGTGCTACGCTACTAATCATGAGCGAGCTACGCGCCTGTCCCTGGAAGAAGAACGAGAAGTCGATATTCTTGTACTTCATCGTAGGGCCGAAACCATATACAATCTCAGGCACAGTAGAGTAGCCGAGCTGTACGCGGTCGTCAGCTGTGATCTGGCCATCATACTCCCCATTGGCATCAGGCTGGTCTACATACTTGATATCCCCAGGTGCAATGGCGATATTGCCAATCGTAGAGGTGGGGTTATTAGCGATATCAGCCTGGTCTATATAGAGGCCATCGGCCACATAGCCAAAGTAGGTGTGTAAGCTACGACCTACCTGACGTAGTGCTGGGCGCAGACCTGGAGCTTCGTCGTACTCTAGCACGCGGTTGCGGGCATAGGTAAAGGTACCACGGAACTGCATAGAGAAGTCTTTGGTAAACTGCTTACCGAAGTCCACAGCCCCATCAAATCCCCAGTTCTTAACCTTGGCATAGTTGCCAAAGATACGCGTACTAGCAGTACCAAAGCTATTAGGTATCGTACCCTTCTCTTGGAAGATATTACTACGTACTTCCTGGAAGAAGTCCACGTTGAGGTTCACAAGGTCGAATAGCTTCATATCGACACCGAAGTTTGTCTTGGCACCTACTTCCCAGGTAAGACCTAAGTTTTCGTAACGCGAGTAAGTGGGACCCTTCCAGTCAGTATTCTTCTGGTCGCCAAACCCAGTGGTGTAGCCTGGTGAGTTGCCAAGGGCTACTGTGGCCATGTATGCAAAGCGAGCACCACCGATCTGGTCATTACCTACTAGACCATAAGAGGCACGTAGCTTCAGGTTGTTTACGACCTTCTTGAGTGGTTGCCAGAAGTTCTCCTGGCTCACATTCCAGCCCACAGCAACAGATGGGAATAGACCCCAACGATGCCCCTCTGCGAAGTTTTCGGAGCCGTTATAACCCGCATTCACCTCCAGCATATACTTATGTGCGTAGTCGTAAGACACACGGGCCGCGAAGCCCATCTTACGCTTAGGCAATGAGGCAATGAGGTCGTTGTTGTTGATAACGCTATTGTTGTATTCGTCCTGATTATAGAGGAGCATCGCAGAGACGTTGTGGTCTCCGAAGCTACGATTGTAGTCGAAGTAGCCCTGGATGTACATACGGCGGTCTCCGGCTCGAGAGCTCATGGAGTTGAGTGTAGGGCGAGTTGGGTTACCAGGCCCCTGCTGCTTGTAGAAGGGGTTGCCCTCAGCGTCTGTCTCTACCGCAAGTAGTTTGTAGCTATTCCATCCCTGAAAGCGCCAGTTCGTAGTCTTGCTCCAGTTTTTGAATGAGAATAGCCCCTTGAAGCTCAATCCCTTAGTAATGAAGTCTAGCTTCTGGTCATAGGTGATGTTGGCCACCACGGTGCTGGCGAAGCTGTTTTTGTACCCTGCAGTAGCTAGGGCCAGAGGGTTGGTTATCGGGGTAGAGCCCGTAGTAGCATCAGCCCAGTGTATCCACTCGTCGCCATTGCTAGGGTAATAGAGCGGAGCATCTACAGGGTTATTCTGTATCACGGCATCAAACATATTACCGATACCGCCACGACCATCAGCTGCAACTACAGGACCATGATCGTCATTGAGCTGCACGTTGAGGTTCATACCAATCTTCGCAGTCTTGGAGATATGGTAATCGATATTATTCTGGAACGCGTACTTCCAGATATCTAGGTTGTTGTCATAAGAGTAGAAGTCCTTACTGCGCCCCCGTAGCATACCCGTCTCGTGGGTGGCATTGACATTCATAAAGTAAGTAACCTTACTCGTACCCCCACGGATATTGAAGTTCGCACGTTGGTTGAAGGTTGTCTCGCGGAAGATCTCCTTGTACCAGTCTACATTGGGATACTGATAGGGGTCTTTGCCAGTAGCTACACCATTGATGA
Source organism: uncultured Porphyromonas sp. (assembly GCA_945867245.1). GTDB lineage: Bacteria > Bacteroidota > Bacteroidia > Bacteroidales > Porphyromonadaceae > Porphyromonas. The sequence continues at coordinate 546 of CAMBHQ010000182.1, read as the reverse complement.
AGTCCTCGCTATAAGGAGCATCAGTGGTAGCGCTATTGCTAATGGCCTCGTTAAACATACGCATATAGCGCACAGCGTCTACCATCTTGGGGATACCAACAGGCTTATTGAAGAAAGCCTCCAGGCGCACCCCAATGATAGGCTTGTCTAGGTCGGCACCGCTCTTGGTCTTGATGATAAGCACCCCGTTGGCACCACGAGTACCATACATGGCAGAGGCTGTAGCATCCTTGAGTACCGAGAAACTCTCGATAACCTCGGGGTCTAGAGAGTTGAGGTCTCCCTGACTAACCTCCACACCATCGAGGATAATAAGCGGATTGATAGCACCGCTCATCGTAGAGATACCACGCACATAGAAGTTTGCCCCGTTACTACCAGGCTCACCGCTACGCTGGTAAGCAACCACCCCGGAGAGACGCCCAGCGAAGGCCGTCGATAGGTTGGTCGTTGGTACCTTGAGGTCGCTAGGGCGTACAGTCTGGATTGAGCCGGTAACGGTCTCTTTCTTCTGTCCCGTACCGAAGGCAGTTACCACTACGTCGC
>CAMBHQ010000181.1 GCA_945867245.1 uncultured Porphyromonas sp. | reverse complement strand
GTACTCGTTAGCCTTAAGCACTCGTGAGGTATTGAGCGCATACGAATAGGGGTTAATATCGAAATCTCGGCTGACCTCCCCTGTCACCGCATTGGTGCTCTGACTCAGCGTACCAGGGGCACGCTGCTGACGCAGGGCCGCATTGGCGATGAGGTTAAGCGACACCTTTGGGTTGATGCGATAGGTCGTATTGAGGTTGGCCGTATAGCGGTTCACCTTACTCTGCTTGGTCCACCCCGGATCTACCATGGCCGACATAGAGGCATACATGCTCACCTTGTCGGTACCCGCCGTTAGGCTGAGCGAGTGCGAGTTCATGATGCTATTACTAAAGAGCAAGTCGAACCAATTGGTGTTGTTATACTCACCATTGTCACGCAGATACTGAGCACGGGCTTCCTCCGTATTGAGGAGGTCGCCAGAATTCACTAGGCTATACATCTTACCATAGATACCCGAGTTTTCTGCATTCGACATATTAGCAAGCTGCATCCAGCCCTTCTGCTCCATCTCTCTGTATACGCCCATCTGCTGCTGCGAGTTCATGATATTGAACTGCCGGTAGCTAGGCTTCAGGCGATAGGTGTATTCACCAGTGTACGAGATACGGCTCACGCCGGCACGTCCCTTCTTGGTCGTGATCACGATCACCCCTGCCATAGCGCGCGCACCATAGATAGAGGTAGCCGAGCCGTCCTTGAGGACCTGGAAGCTCTCGATATCATCTGGGTTTAGCCCCGCAATAGCCGAACTAATCAGGGTCGTAGCATCACCACTAGCGAGGGCATCGGCATCTACCTCTACAACGTCATCCATCACGACGCCATCGACAACCCACAGTGGCTTAGAGGCCCCATAGATAGAGGTAGCACCACGCACACGGATCTTAGGAGCTGAGCCGAAAGTGCCCGATACATTCTGCACCGAAACCCCTGCGGCCTTACCCTCGAGGGCACGTGCAGCGTCGGCCATACCATCCATCTTGCTCTTATCCCCGCCGACCTTGGTAGCAGCACCTGTGAATAGGCGCTTGTCCACCTTAGACATACCGGTTACTACTACCTCCTCGATAACAGCCGTATCTTCCTGGAGAACAATTTTCAGCTCCTTGCCCGCTTGTACCGCTACCTCCTGTGTTTTCATACCCATATAGCTAACGACTAGTGTCGTAGCTCCATTGGGGACATTGAGGCTAAAGCGACCATCCAAATTAGTGGCTGCTCCGACAGTCGTTTGGCCCTTGACCACAACCGAAGCACCGATAACTGGCGTACCATCCGCCTCGGTTACGATGCCCTTCACTGTGCGCTGCTGTGCCACCATCTCTACGCTTGTACCTAGGACTAGCCCAGCACAAACAAGTGGTATCAGTCTTTTCATCTAGTTACTCTTTTAGTTTTTACATTGACAACAAAGTTAGCAAATACTTTTTGATAAAGCGATCATCAGGCACCCAATACAAAGAGATAGCAAATGACCATACACGACACATTAAGACCAAATAATACGCGCAAGCACATCATAAACTCTTTTATAAGCGACTACACTCCCCTTACCCAGTTACATATTGATAGATTATTTAATTCGTCACTTTCCTACAATTCTTTCACTTCTCTACTATTCTAAGGTCTATAACAAACCCTACTTTAACATAAAAAACGACTTCCCCAAAGGAATATTCCGCTAAGAATATCCCTCTGGAGAAGTCCTACGTAGAGCCCAAAGAGGCTCGTGCGTTTATGCTTAATACTCGGCTATTGTGCTCGCCTTAGTCTTCCAAGCTGGGTTCTGATACAAGTTGCTATTAGCCGTATCGGTGGTAGGAGAGCTGAGCTGCATTTCTTTCTCCGAGAAGGGTAAGAGGTAGTGTGACTGGTTAAAAGTATAGCCATTATACATCGTATTATTCGCCTGTCGTATCTGATAAGGACGGATGTAGATAGCTTGACTATTGAAGAAAACTACTTAGGCTGCTTAGGCAATGATATTCTTCCGATTACACGCAATAGTAAGAATCCTAAAACCAAGTGTAGCCTATTGGCATCAGGGGCTTAGACATATTGCTTATCAGACTACATTCCAGTACTCTCACCAGAACCTCTACGAAGGCTCCATCTGAAGGACTAACCCGCCTATTTATCCCCCTCCAATCTGCTTGAGCCTATCACGGAAGCGAAGTAAGGTATCTTCGGGCTCTTCGTAGAAATAGTCCTCCGTACCATTGAGGATATACATGAGTTGGTTGAAACGCAACTCTTGCCCCTCTTCTCGCAGATATTCCCAGAGGAGTTGTAGAATTAACTCATTATAATAGTGTCGCTTCGCATCGAAGTCTTTATCGCTCATTTGCATAAACTTGTTTTCTAAATTCCCCAAGTACGTATAGGCATATATTTCAGACGAATATAATAATGTAGACGCTCTACCTTTCGTACATACATTGGGCCGTATCTTTATCTCGAATGACTATGGAAACAAAAGTATCGCAAGGCTATGCCATATCAAAGCACAGGTCTTACAGCCAAGTAAAATTATTCTTATCGGATACTGATAATACACCACGTATCCGATATCCACTCCTCTCTTCTTGTCGCCTTTATTGGGCTGACGACTTGATAACGAAGTCCTGCCGTAATCTGCACTTTCGGCCTCTAAGGAGCTCGATGCAATTCGCCCTCGAGCTCACACCGCCCCTAGCGAGCTATCTGCCTTTGCGTTACATCAAGTAACACAAGGGTAGCCTCAGACAATGAACTACAAGGCATCTTTATGTTATGGTTGTAGTTTGTGCATGTAATGAACAGAGGCTAGAAGCGAAACATACCGTCTAGCTCTGCAAGGTATTTATCGCAATCAACAGGCGCAGGCTCCGCAGACATAATGCAGATTGAGAACATCTGACCCTCCTTATAAATCCAATACATTTTGCCACAGTGAAAGCCCTCCCCTAGACGCTCTCGTCCAAAGTTGAGCGGGACGCTATAGAGCTCTTGTGCATTGAAGTACTTGCGAGCCTGCTCATCGGGATGCTTGCGTATAAGCATTAGTAAATCCGCCTTCTCTTGCACCGTTATAGAGGTATAACGTTTGCCCCAAGAGAAATTACTAGCGATATAAGAGGCCATGCGATCGTGCAACTTCTCCCAAGACACCGGCTTACCAACATAAGCTTCGTGACGTGCGTTAATTTTTGTGTAGACCTCCCACTTACCCGACTTATGTCTGATGCGCCCTACAAGCAGACCTAAGTTCTTAGCTAAATGAGAAGTGCGATTTTCATCACCAAAGGGATAGAGTAGCTCGGGATAAAGA
>CAMBHQ010000180.1 GCA_945867245.1 uncultured Porphyromonas sp. | reverse complement strand
ACTTACAGCTCAGCCCCATGAGACCAAAGAGGGCATCTGAGAAGGAATCCAGCATAATCGGCCTATCCTTATATGCAGCAAGCTCGCTATACAGAGCGGGTGCCTGAGTGCGTAGTTGAGGGCTCATATAAACGAGGAAAGGAACCTCTGCACACTTAGACAAGAGCGTATGCCCAGCATAAGTAGGATTGTTGGGATTGTCATAGAGTATCTCCCCATGATCCGAGAAATAAAGGACTAGGCTGAGCGAATTGCTATATGTCTTTATCAACGAAGAGACCACATAGTCATTATAGTAGATGCTATTGATATAGTCGGCCACGACCTGTCGCTCATCCTCGTCTAGCTCTGGGCGCTTAACGTCATCGGGGCCGAACTTAGCCCACGAAGCGGGGAAGCGCTGCGAATATGTCTGATGCGAGCCCATCAAATGGTAGATATACACATTGCCTTCGGTACGTTGCGCTACTAGGCTATCCACTGCCAGTGCTAGGATAGCCTCATCGTAGTGTAGACTACGATAGGTGTCTTCAACCGAAAAATATCCTGTTCGCTCAACAGTCGACGACGTATTAGCTAGTGCTACTAGTGGTTGCATTAGGGTGCCGTGGCTCTCCTGATTGCTACGCCACACGACACGATAACCTAGCTCTCGCATAGCCGAGGGGAGGGTCGGATAATTACTCCAGTCGTACTCAGAATGATTATTAGCGAAGGTAAGTATCTTGGTCAAGGAGCCTATCGTCCAACAGGCAGGCGAAATGGCATCGGTATAAGGGATAATATCGCCCACAGTTATCAAAGAATCTAGACGTGGTGTGTTGGGGAGCTCATAGCCGTAGCAATGCATGTAATCGCGCCGTAGAGTCTCCCCTACAATTATCACAATATTGGCCTCTCTCGGCAGTAGAGCCTTCCCAGGCTCACGGGTAACAGCGCCGAGCTTTAGTGATGATAATTGGGCTAGTTGCTGTGATAATCCTCGGGCTTCCTCCAGATATCCGTAAGTATTCCATACAAAGCGGTCGAGAGGTGATGAGGCTGCTAGATATACTTGTCGCTCATCTTTGACCTTTTGATAATGCGCCACCTGTAGCCAGAGCCACGGTAGCAGTAGAAGTAAGGATAGGCCTCCTTTCACGAGAAAACATTTGCGCTTATTTGCAAACTTGGGGGTGGTACTTACACTTTCACATAAACCCAGCACCTTTGTCCAAGCCAGAGAAATGGAAGCTACTAGTAGGAATAGTAACACAGAAGGGATAAGCCTTCCTAGGTCTACCGCTTGGAAATATTCGCTAGCTTCCTGAGCATTACTGCCAGCCATAGATTGAATGACAACATAACTATATATCATCCCACTCTGACTGAATAACAACTCCTCAGTCCAATAGAGTAGCGTACTCGTGAGCAAGCAGAGCACTAGCAGGACCGTCCTAAATCTACCTCTCCCACAGAGGCTCAGCAGACAAAGGAGCAACAAGCAGGCGATGGTATCCCGCATGATAGACTTCAGGAGTGGTACGATACTAGCCATCATGCCGTCCGCCGCACCAAGGTAGAGGACATAGCGTATGTCCACCCACAGACAGAGTACCCAAAAGAATAGGAAGAGCCCTCCATAACATCGTACCACGTGGCCTAGGGAGGAGTATAATAGTAGTAATTTATCTCTCATAAGCATATATAGTAAATAAGCCTAGCCGAATTGACTCAACTCGACTAGGCTTAAAATATAATTGCGTTCTCGACGAAAGCGAGTCTGGTGCTTACCAGCTAGCCTTCTTGACGCCTGGGATAAGACCGGCAGCAGCCATTTCGCGGAACTGAATACGCGAGATGCCGAACTGACGCATATAGCCCTTAGGACGACCTGTCATCGTGCAGCGGTTGTGCAGACGTACAGGCAGAGCGTTCTTGGGGAGCTTCTGCAGCTGCTGAGCAGCTTCGTAAGCATCCTCGATAGAGCCAGTGCGCACGATCTCCTTGAGGGCAGCACGCTTGGCAGCAAACTTAGCTACGAGCTTGGCACGCTTCACTTCGCGTGCCTTCATTGATTCCTTTGCCATGTCTATTAAGCCTTCTTAGCGTTCTTGAATGGAAGACCAAACTCCTTGAGGAGTGCGTAGCCTTCTTCGTCTGTCTGTGCGCTCGTTACGAACGTGATGTTCATACCGAGGATCTTCGTGATGCTGTCGAGGTTAATCTCAGGGAAGATAATCTGCTCGCTGATACCGAGGGTATAGTTACCACGGCCATCTAGCTTGCTATCGATACCCTTGAAGTCGCGGATACGTGGCAGAGCGATACGTACGAGACGCTCTAGGAACTCGTACATCTGCTCGCGACGTAGCGTTACCATCACACCGATAGGCATCTTCTTACGCAGCTTGAAGTTAGAGATGTCCTTCTTAGACACCGTAGCCACAGCCTTCTGACCGGTGATAGCCGAGAGCTCAGAGATAGCTACGTCGATAATCTTCTTATCGGCAGTAGCGAGCTTACCGAGACCCATGTTGATCACGATCTTCTTGAGCACAGGCACCTGCATGCGGCTCTTGTAGCCAAACTGCTCGGTAAGAGCAGGAACGATACGTTCCTTGTATTCGTTCTTTAGACTTGCTGTATTGCTCATTAGTTGTTCTCCTTACGCTTAGAGGGGTTCTTGAAAACACGCACGAGCTTACCAGCTTCGTTGCGTGCACGACCTACACGAGCAGCCTTGCCAGTCTCTGGGTTGATAACCATCAGGTTAGAGATATGGATAGGAGCTTCGCTCTTCTCGATACCACCCTGAGGGTTCTTAGCGCTAGGCTTGGCGTGCTTAGTGATTACGTTCACACCCTTTACGAGGGCACGCTGCTTGTCTACGAGGACCTTCAGCACTTCTGCCTTCACGCCCTTGTCCTTACCAGCGAGGACCAGTACCTGGTCGCCCTTCTTGATATGTAACTTACTCATTACTCTTAATTATGATTAAAGCACTTCTGGCGCTAGTGAAACAATCTTCATATTAGCAGCGCGCAGCTCACGTGCTACAGGGCCGAAGATACGGCTAGCACGCATATCACCAGAGGCGTTTAGGAGTACGCAAGCATTATCGTCGAAGCGGATGTATGAGCCATCAGGACGACGGATCTCCTTCTTCGTACGAACGATGATTGCCTTCGAAACGCTACCCTTCTTGACATCGCTGGCAGGGATAGTGCTCTTGATTGAAACTACGATAACATCACCTACAGAAGCATAGCGACGGCGTGTACCACCGAGTACACGGATACATAGGGCTTCCTTAGCACCGCTGTTATCAGCTACTACTAGTC
>CAMBHQ010000179.1 GCA_945867245.1 uncultured Porphyromonas sp. | reverse complement strand
TCCTGTACGGCGGTAAAGGGCTGATTGCGCAGGAAGTCTCTATGGGCCGAGAAACTGCGGTCGAAGCTCTCCTTCTCGTTCACCCTATTGGTGTACTTCACCTGTACGGTGATGGTGAACTTCGTGCGGTCGGCATAGTTATCCTGCCCTACCGAGGCCACCGAGAGGTCGTAGCCGGTGATAGCACACTCTAGCTCTAGGTCGCCCTCACGACGCACCTGCTCTAGACGCGTGCGACTGGTGTACATATCGCGGAGCGCCTCGGTAAAGCGCCCTGCGAAGGTCGGATATACGATAGAGGCTCGGTTGGTTACGTCAGCGATGGCTATGCTCTTGATTTGCGTGTAGTCAATCGTCCCGCCATTGAAGCGATAGCTGACACTACAGCCCGAGAGACTCAGCACTACTAGGCCCAGTACCAGGCCGAGGCTAAGGCGCTGGGCACGCCCTACGAGGGCACCCAGACGAGATATTAGATATTTAGGCATCGAGGCCATATTCTTTGATTTTACGATAGAGCGTACGCTCACTGATTTTCAGCTCTTCGGCCGTGGGGCGGCGACGTCCGCCATGACGCTGCAGGGCCTGCGCAATCATCTGGCGCTCCACCTCCTCCAGGCTACGCCCTACGGGCATATGCTCCACCACAGTCGCCTCTACATCCTCGGCATGCCCGATAGCACCCGCAGGCTGTACGGCAATAGGCGTACGACTGGGCGCTGTAGCATAGATATCGCGCTCGTCGCTCGTGGCGACACTCCCTGTCAGCGGAAACATCGACGAGGCCGCATAGCGTGGCTCTACAGAGGCCGAGGGACGTATATCGCTATGGCTCGGATAGCTGGTCGTAGATATATGCGCTGGCATCAAGGTCCCGACGAGGCTACGTAGCTCGCTCAGCTCCTGCTTCATCTCTACGAACATCTTCATCAGGATGGCCGTATCACTAAGGCTATCAGCGCTAGACGAATGCCCGTAGCTATCGCTGGGCTGTACCCTCAGGGCCGGACGATAGTCCACATGCATAGCCTCGGGCAGGTAGCGCTGTAGCGTCTCGGCCGTTACCATACGCTGCTCCTCTAGCACGCTAATGCGCTCGGCGAGGTTGCGTAGCTCGCGTATGTTCCCTGGCCAGTGGTAATGCTCTATCAGGCGCACAGCCTCCTCATCGAGGCGTAGTGTGGGCATCTGATACTTGTCGGCTGCCTGAGCTGCGAAGTAGCGGAAGAGCAAGCCCACGTCCTCGGGGCGCTTGCGCAGTGGTGGTAGCTCGATGGGGACGGTATTGAGTCGGAAGAGCAGGTCCTCACGGAAGCGCCCTCGGCTAACGGCCTCCTGCATATTGACGTTGGTGGCGGCCACGATGCGCACGTCCGTCCGGATGGGCGTGCTGGCACCGACAGGGATGAATTCGCCCGTCTCTAGCACACGTAGCAATCTGGCCTGCGTAGCCAGTGGTAGCTCGCCCACTTCGTCGAGGAAGATAGTCCCCTCGTTGGCCTCCTGAAAGTAGCCCTTGCGGTCGTTGAGCGCTCCGGTGAACGAGCCTTTGACGTGGCCGAAGAGCTCCGAGTCTATCGTCCCCTCGGGGATAGCGCCACAGTTGACGGCAATATATGGGCCGTGCTTGCGCAGGCTATTCTGATGGATAATCTTAGGGAAGACCTCTTTACCTACCCCACTCTCCCCTATGATGAGTACGGACATATCCGTAGGGGCTACCTGCACGGCTACCTGTATAGCACGGGTGAGCAGGGGGCTGTTACCTATTATATTGAAGCGTTGCTTTATGCTCTGTATATCTACGTTCATAAGTATTTGTATGGGATGCCGAGGGCTCGCTCGGCCGAGTCGGGATAGCGTGCTACGACCACGGCATCGACCGCCTGACGAGCCTCATCCATGAGGCGATATACCTCCTCGCTGACAGGCACTAGCGGTAGGCGTAGCTCATTGTGTCTGAGGATGCCCTTCTGATAGAGTAAGGCTTTGATGCCAGCAGGATTGCCATTGGCGAATAGTTGCACATTGACCTCGCGCAGCTCGCTGACCAACATATCGGCCTCGTTGAGCCGCCCCTCTAGGGCTGCGTGCACCGCCTCGCCGAAGTAGCGAGGATAGGCATTGCCGACGACAGAAATCACGCCACAGGCTCCGTTGCGTATGTGGTCTACGGTGATATTGTCGTCGCCCGAGAGGATACAGAAGTCCGGACGCTGTACCAGCTTGCTGATGGCCTCTGTCTGTGCCGTATAACCGCTAGCCTCCTTGACTCCGATGATATTGGGGTATGCACTGGCCAGACGTGCCACGACCTCGGGTGTCATATTGATGCCCACACGCCCAGGCACGTTGTACAGGACTATGGGCAGTGGGCTACATTCGGCTAGATGGGCGAAGTGTCGATACAATCCCTCCTGTGTAGGCTTATTATAATAAGGGACTACCGAGAGGACGCCCGAGAGCCCTGTCGTATCCAGCTCACGTAGGCGCTCGCCTAGCTCTAGGGTATTGTTCCCCCCGAGCCCGATCATAATGGGGACACGGCCAGCCGTACGCTCTACGACGTAGCGCGTGATATCGTTGCGTTCGCTGCGCCCTAGGCAGGGGCTCTCGCCCGTAGTGCCGTGCACGACGAGGAAGTCCACCCCGTTGTCGGCCAGGAAGTCCACCAGACGGCCTAGGCTATCGTAGTCGACAGCACCTGTGGGCAAGAAGGGGCAGACCAGAGCCACGCCTAGCCCCCTAAAGAGTTGAGTATCGTGTAGCATAATATACGTCTGACATTATTGCTGTCTATACTGACAAAGATACGAAATAGTTAGCAGTGAGCAGTATGTAGTGGGCAGTGGACAGTGGCTGGCGCATGCTAGGTCTAGTGTCCCTAGTAGCCCTAGTCTCACTAGGAATACTAGCGCTAGTATGGCGGGCTTAAGCCCGCCCACTAGCCACCGACCACCGCCCACTAGCCACTGCATACTAGCCACTGACCACTAAAAAACAATCCCCTCGCAAGGCTTGCGCCTAGCGGGAGGATTGTTTATGCGTCGGTCTCCACCTCACCCAGAGGCAGGGACACGCTTCGTTGGACGCTCTGTCGATTACTGAGCAGCAGCTTCCTTAACAGCAGCAGCAGCGCTATCTACAGCAGCAGCAGCAGTGCTGTCTACAACAGCAGCAGTGCTGTCTACAGTCTCAACAACAGTCGTAGCAGCGCTATCTAGAGCAGCAGCAGCGCTGTCTACAGCGTTGCTTGCAGTGTTACCACCGCATGATACGAATGAAAGAGCAGCAACGAATGCGCAAAGAGATACAAACTTCTTCATTT
>CAMBHQ010000178.1 GCA_945867245.1 uncultured Porphyromonas sp. | reverse complement strand
ATAGAGCGAGTTGTCCCATATGTTCTGATACATACTGTTGCGGTCCGCCAGACGCTGCGAGAAGTCGCCCGAGAAGACAGAGAGCGCTACGAAGGCCGACATCAGCATTATAGGGAAGAGGATGCTCTCGTGCTTGCGCTTGACAAAGACATACACCAGTGCTCCGAGTAGCACCACTGCGCAGTACCACCACGAGAGCTCTAGCTGCGCAGCCCCGTACAAGCCTAGGGCGAAGAGGACACTCGTCGCTAGGACTAAGCCGAGATTATCTATGGCATAGGCATAGAGTAGCATCAGCGTAATGCACAGCACGAGTGCGGGCCCTTGGTCCCCCACGATACCGACATAGACCGCGATAAGGAGCGCGAATAGCCCTGCCACCCAGGCTAGGTAAGAGACGAATAGGACTCGGTTGTCTGTGATGCCCCTAAGCTTATTCTGCATCGAATGCAGGTAGTAGGCCATAAAGAACACTACGAAGATTTTGGACAACTCACTGACCTGTACCCCGAAGACATTCACCTTGACACCACTGCCCTCGGGACCCGTCCCGAAGAGCGCCAGTACAAGCATCACCACCATAGAGGCAAAGAGCCAGAAGTGCCCCCTACTCTGACGGCGTAGCAAGCGATTGCGTATACCCGACACACTAGGTCCTAGACGCTCGCAGAGCCAGAGACTAGGCGTCCAGTAGAGCAAACGGCGCAGGTCGAGGACCTCCTTACGGCCCAAGAGACGGTTTAGCCCTGCGGGGCTTAGTCCATTGAATAGTAGCACCACGGATGTAGCCACGCCTAGCAGTAACACGGCACGTGCCGTACTACCTCCGAAGAACATATCGTGCAAGGGGTCCTGTAGGCTAAAGAGCATTAAGAAGCCGACACCCGAGAGAAACATCACCAAGGGCAGGAGCCACTCATCGAACTGAGGTTTGCCGGGCATATAAGCCTTGATAGACATCGCTATATGCATCAGCCAAAAGGCCAAGATAAAGAACACTAGCGAGCGCACGAAGCTAGTAGCGAAAGCCTCGGGCGTGCGTACCGTGAAGATGCGGTCCCGCTTAATCTGTGCGAAACTCTGCGCATCGAAGAGCGGCAAGCGATGCTCACGCTCTACGAAGCGGAACTCATGCGGATGCGGATGCCCCATCACCCAGCGATAGAACGATTTGAAGACACCCTCCGAAGGGTCGTCGATATAAGCAATTCCTCGCATCGGGCCATACTCACGACCGATATGCAGGGGCAGTAGTGCGTAGCTCTTCCCTCGGCCTAGACCCGTGAAGCGGTATCGGCCCTCGGCATCCGTCCGTGCATAATAGGTAGGTGTCTGGATTAGCGTATCTAGCTTGACCTCCATAAAGGAGTCCATATCACCCGCATAGCGAGCATAAGCTGCTGCCTGCAAGCTATCACGCTGTCGCTCGCTCAGCTCCTCGGTAAGACGTACCACACGACCAGCCATCGGCTCACCCTCGCTATCCACGATGCGCCCCCACAACTCTAGGCCAGTGTCCTCATTCGTTACAGCGACCTTGCTCTCTAGCTCTTGGCCTGCGAGTTTGGCCATAGTGGCCGAGTCGCGCCCTAGGATGATACAGGAGGCCTCGTAGCGCTGTCGCCCTGTCTTGCCCCCCTCACGGGCTAATTCCTCGGCCGACACGTAGATATCACGACGCTTATCGCCCTGCCCTAGACTACGCTTATTGAGCGCCCCAAGGTTAGGTAGTGGGCCATCCTCGAGTATCTTACCTAGGCGCATGGCCACATAGCGCTCGTAGGCCACATCTCCGAAGTAGTCATTACGACCCAGCACCGAGCGCAAGCGCTCCACATCGGCCCCTTGCTCGAGGTTGATAGCTTCGCCTGTACTATAGTGGCCCGATACCTCCTCGAGGCTCGGGCGTATATTACCCCAGTATAACCAAGCCATAAGCACGAGCAAGCCCGTACTTGTCAGTAAAAGTGAGCGTTCTCTAGAGCGTCCCATAGGCTAATGCTGTGCTGAGGTTGATGAGGTCTCTCTGCGCGACTGGTCCGGCCCCTCTAGCGCTTGGCGTACTGTCGTCATGCGCCCCTGTAGAGAATCGCTAAGGTGCTGTAGACTATCTCGCTCCTGCCGAAGTGTATCCGCCTTATAAATAAGGCTGTCCCGCTCCTGCTCTATACGCAGTAGTGTGGAGTCTGTAGGCTTTATCTGTGGGCCCTGCTGGGGAATCAGACCCCATTGGGCTAATAGACCGGAGCCCAGTAGATAGCCTAGAGCTAGACCCAGCACAAAGCTGAGCAAGATGCCACCCAAGATGCGACCCCACGAAGACTTAGGTTTAGGCTCGGCCTTAGGCTCTGGACGAGATGGCTCAGGTTTCAGTTCCTCGGTCTTAGGCGCTATAGGTTGATAGGCTTCTTTGGTAGCATAGCTCGCCAAAGCTACGGTAATATTGTCCTTGCCTCCGTACTCGTTAGCTTGGGCTATGAGCTGCTGCGCCCGTGCCTCTAGCGAGCTACCAGAGAGCAGTATCTGCGCTATCTCTAGGCTCGGCACCAAATCACTAAGACCATCGCTACAGAAGAGTACACAGTCCCCTCCGTAGAAACTATGAGTCCCCACCTCTACGTACTCGAGGTCCTCCGTCGTTAGCCTGCGTTCGCCCAGCAGTTTGCTTACTTCGTTACGCCTAGGATGGCTCATAGCTGCCTCCTCGCTGATACTGCCGGTTTCCTCTAGGTATCCTACCATAGAGTGATCATGCGTGAACTTACTCAGCTCGTTCCCCCGCAGTATATAGCCACGGCTATCGCCTACGTGGGCATAGTAGAGAGTCTCTCGCTCGTAGTCGAGCAAGGCAAAGCTCAGGACGCAACTCATCGAACGCAGCTCATCGACCTGCTCCTGCTGATCGATGATAGCATTATTAGCCCTAACGACTAGGCGACGTAGCGCCTCGGGCAATAGTTCGGGCGCAGTAGCGCAGAGTTCGGCATAGCCCGCCTCGACAGTATCTCGGCATATTTGGGCTGCGACCTCGCCACCAGCATAGCCCCCTACGCCATCTATCACCCCGAGCAGCAACTGACGCCCCTGAGCATCAATGCACTCTATATAATTGTCTTCGTTATTCTCACGGCGACGTCCTAGGTCGCTCTTAGCGATATAACTAATCATAGTCTATCCGTATTTACGTTCACGATACACTTATCAAAAGGTACAAGCTTATCCGATGATAAGCTTGTATATTACAAACTCTGTAGTCTTACAGAGCTGTTATCCGTATATGGCCGAAGCCGTAGCTGAGGACGCTCGTCTGCTTAAGGTCTATCCATTCGGGGGCCTCGGGACGGCTGA
>CAMBHQ010000177.1 GCA_945867245.1 uncultured Porphyromonas sp. | reverse complement strand
TACTATGGTCGGCACGTTGCCCCATCAGTAGACCGATAGCCCCGAGTAGGATACTCTTACCTGCACCTGTCTCACCAGTAATAGTCGTGAAGCCCGAGCGGAAGTCCAGCTCGAGCTCCTCGATGAGCACATAGTTACGTATAATGAGGGTTCTAAGCATAGGTCCTTAGCGCTGTGCGCTCTGCTGCGTATAGATGAAGTCCACTATTTCTCTGGCAATGTCTTCTTTGCTCATCAGTGTCGTCTGATGTGGCTCGCTGATTCCGCGGGCGTAGATGCTTACCTTGTTGGTCGTATGTCCGAAGCCTGCCCCCTCGTCGAGGAGCGTATTGAGTACACAGGCATCCATACCTTTCGCTATCATCTTACGTTGGGCCTCTGCCTCGCCACTGCTCGTCTCGAGGGCAAAGCACACGAAGTACTGCTCGTCTCGCTTCGTCTGGCCGAGAGTGGCGGCAATATCGGGATTGCGTACGAGCTTTAGTTGTAGATCGTCCTGATGCTCACGCTTGAGTTTCTCTGTCGCAGTCTCGGCAGGACGATAGTCTGCTACGGCAGCTGCGAAGATGGCGATATCCGCCTGCTCGGCCACCTGCTCGGAGGCCGCTAGCATCTCTATGGCCGAGGTTACGTGTACGAGCTCTATGCCCCCGACTTGAGGGCGCAGGTTAGTTGGCCCTAAGACGAGCCTTACCTCTGCCCCTTCCTGCGCATAGGCCTCTGCTAGGGCAATGCCCATGCGGCCTGTAGAGTGATTCCCGACAAAGCGTACAGGGTCTATAGCCTCGTGGGTAGGGCCGGCTGTGATAAGGACACGGCGTCCCTGATGGCGCTGCCCTTTGGCGAAGAAGGCTTCTAGGCGCTCGACAATAACCTCAGGCTCTTCCATGCGTCCCTTGCCCTCGAGGTGGCTTGCTAAGAAGCCGGTACCAGGCTCTATGATGTGATTGCCACGCGCTGCTAGTAGGGCTAGGTTGTCGTGGGTCGTGGCATGCTTGTACATATCTAGGTCCATCGCTGGAGCCACGAAGACGGGGGCCTTCATCGATAGGTAGGTCGTCAGTAGCATGTTGTCTGCGATACCATGCGCCATCTTGCCTATGGTGGCAGCTGTGGCTGGCGCTATGAGCATAGCATCGGCCCAGAGCCCGATGTCTACGTGACTATTCCAAGTGCCGTCCCGTCCCGAGAAGAACTCGCTGATGACAGGCTTGCTGGTAAGTGCCGAGAGCGTGATAGGGGTGATGAACTCCTTGCCTGCTGGTGTAATCACAATCTGCACCTCTGCGCCACGCTTGATTAGTAAGCGAGTAAGCACCGCCGCCTTGTAGGCTGCGATGCTTCCCGTGATACCTAGTACGATATGTTTGCCTTGCAAACTACTCATTACTTGATGTCTTATTATAGTAATTGTTGCTGCTTCATCTCCTCTACGATGCGGGTGAAGTGTAGCTTGGTGTCGAGTGTGAAGTCGCTCTTCATCACCCAGCTATAGTAACTAAAGTCTCGCTGTAGGATGGCCTTGAGCTCCTGCCCTCGGTACTTGCCGATATTAACTACGACCTCGCCAGCCTCATTGTAGCTGAGCACGCCCGCATAGTCTACTAGGCGACGGTAGCTTGTGAGCTCAGCCAGCGCCTCGATGTCGTTATCTATCTCGTCCGGATATCTATCTAGCTGCGCCTGTAGGATTTCGTAGGTTGCCCTAGTGTCCGCTTCGGCAGAGTGTGCATTGTCTAGCGTCTTGCCCGTATAGAAGCGATAGCCTGCCGAGAGGTTGCGGGGCTCCATCTTGTGATAGAGCACCTGTACATCGACCATATTGCGCTCGTAGAACTTAGGGTCTATGCCAGCACGAAGGAATTCCTCGGCCAGTAGCGGTACATCGAAGCGGTTAGAGTTGAAGCCGATAAGGTCGCAGTCTCTAATCCATTCGTATAGCGCCTTGGCTACCTGAGCAAAGTGCGGACAGTCTTTGACATCCTCGTCGCTGATGCCATGTACTGCTGTAGACTCTGGGGGGATGGGTATGCCTGGGTTAATACGCCTAGTCTTGACCTCCTCGTCGCCGTTGGGCATTATCTTAATAATGGAAATCTCGATAATGCGGTCATTGGTAATCGAGGTGCCCGTCG
Source organism: uncultured Porphyromonas sp. (assembly GCA_945867245.1). GTDB lineage: Bacteria > Bacteroidota > Bacteroidia > Bacteroidales > Porphyromonadaceae > Porphyromonas. The sequence goes on along the minus strand of CAMBHQ010000177.1, from coordinate 1,215 downwards.
TCTCGAGGTCGAAGACGATGGCAGGGCGTTTGAGCTTGAGTTGCATAGTGCCGAATCCTAATCCTTAGCGGTCGCTAAGCAGTTTGAGTGGGATTAGTAGACATAGAGTCTCTATACCCTTGGCCTCCTCGATAGGGCGGATAATGGCTGCGCGCGTCTGGTCTGCTAGTGATAGTGTAACCTCAGATGCGGACATGCTGCCAAGTATGCGGCCCAGGAGCTCGGAGTCGAAACCAATGCGGATGTTATGCTCAGCAACGTTTACAGAGCAACGGAGCTTCTCCTCGCCCGAGATAGAGAGGTCCAAATCCTTGCTCTGTAGAGTTATCTCATTATCCTTGATAAGGAGTAGAACCATCTTGCTGGCCCTGTTGGCACAGTTGGCTACGCGCTTGCTGCCATAGAGGAGAGCCTCACGACTAACTGTAACCTCGAAGGGGCTAGTCTGTGGAATTACCGAGTTGTAGTTGGGGAACTTACCGTCTAGCAAGCGGGCCGTTAGTGTGAACTGTGAGAGCTCTACGCGGAGGTGCTGTGCCGTGTAGCTTAGTCGGATATTGCCGTTTTCCTTTGGGAGTAGTGAGCCAGTCAGGAGGTTGCATATTGTCGCAGGTACGCAGATCTGTGCCACGTGGCCAGACTGTACGTTGTTGTCTGTGTAGCGCACTAGGTATCGGCCGTCAGAGGCGACATAGACGAGCTTGTCCTCTAGGAAGTCCATCAGTACCCCAGTCATGATGGGGCGACGTTCATCGGTAGCCGCTGCGAATTTGGTAGCATTGATACCTGCGAGTAGGCTAGCAGCATCGAGCTCTACGCTCGTCAGATCTTCGCTAATCTGGATATCTTCGGGATAAGAACTAGCCTCGGCTGCCGTGAAGTCGAAGAAACCATTGCTATACTCAATCTTGAGCTTGTAGTTTGCCTCGGTGTCTACATGGATGGTTACGGGTTGCTCTGGTAGGTCTTTCAGCAGATCGAGCAGTGTGCGGTGCTGTATCATGAAGCTACCGGTGGGGCCGAGTGTCTGTATCTCCATCTGCGTCGTTAGGCGGTTGTTCATATCCGCTGCAGAGAGTGTGAGCTTGCCTTCCTCTACCTCGAAGAGGATGTTGTCTAGCACAGGGAGTACGTTGGCGCTCTTGGAGTCTATTACTTTGGCTACTACCTGCAGATGCAGATATAGCTCGGTACTGGTGGTTTGGAACTTCATAT
>CAMBHQ010000176.1 GCA_945867245.1 uncultured Porphyromonas sp. | reverse complement strand
TAGGCAGAAGAATTATATGCTGAGTGGTGCGTGGATTGTGGATACCTTCGTACCGAACGAAGCCGAGCGACTGAGGGCAAAAAACTTAGGCACAAAGTCCCAAGAGTTACTCCAGTGCCTAGAGGTATTGAGGCTTCTGCTCAGACCTGCCGATCATGCTGGGGAGTTTATGGCTCAGCTCGAGACCTTGCTGGATATGATTGCTCAGCCGATGATACAGCGGGATGCTCGTGCGGCGGGTATCGAATTGGCCGATGGAGCCCACGTAGATGCTACGATGGAGAACTTTGCCATTAGCTTTGACCTAAACTTCCTGATGCATTATCAGCGATTGGTGCGTCGCCTGAGGGGACTTATAGACCAGCATAACTACGGCTACCTATCGAGAGAAGGTGCAGTGCGCTTGCTAGAGGGCCTAAGTCGTAACATTACGATCCCCTTCAAGGGTGATCCGCTCGAAGGCTTCCAGGTTATAGGTCTGCTAGAGAGCCGTTGCTTACACTTCGATAATGTAATCTATCTCTCTGCACAGGAGGGACGCCTGCCCCGCAAGCGCCATGGCTCTACCTTTATCCCACACCTCCTGCGTTATGCTTACAAGCTACCGACTCCCGAGTATCAAGAGGCAGTAGAGAGTTATCTATTCTATCAGAGTATATCGCATTGCCAAGAGCTGATAATGCTGATAGCACGGACGGATAGCCTAGGGGGTAAGGGCGAGGACAGCCGTTACATAGCGCAGATGGAGCAACTCTATGGCCTGCCTGTACAGCATCGTAATGTCGAGACTCCTCCCAACCCCAGAAAGCCGACGCCCATCGTAATCAATAAGCAGAGTAACCCTCAGATTACTCAGCGCCTTGAGTCGTGGCTCGGAGGACTAGAACCACTGGATAGGGGCGAGCCGTTTAGGGCTTTATCGGCTAGTGCGTTAAATACTTATCTGCAGTGCCCTCTGAAATTCTACTACAGGTATATTCTAGACCTAAAGGATGAGCATGAAACCGAGGAGTTTATTAGCGAAAGTGATTTCGGTACCATCCTGCATGATACCATGAGGAAGCGAATCTATCCCGTAGAGACAGGGACGCGTATCGAGGCTAACTATCTGCGGAAAGGTTTCCTAGAACGAGGTTTTGACTATATCTGTGGGCTCGTTCGAGAGGAGTACACAGCCTTCTTTAATAGCCACTCGGAGCAGCGACTGATGTCCGAGCTAGATGAGATTAATATTGGTCTACTGGCGACACTCATCGAGGGGGTATTACGTTACGACCTCACGCGTACGCCCTTCGTTTATTTGTACTCCGAGGCAGAGGTTTACCACAGCATAGATATTAGTCTCGATGGCCAGCTTAAACAGGTGCGCTTCAAGGGCTTTATCGATCGTATAGACCTTAGTCAGGATTCCCAACTAGGCAACTGCGTCAATATCCTTGACTATAAAACGGGGGGGGATAAGATGACAACCTTCGACGATGTAGCGGAGCTATTCAAGGAGCCCTCGAGCTGCAAGGCGATGTTGCAGACTTTGCTCTACTGCGAACTGTTTCGAGAGGGAGTGTTACGACACAATGGACAGGTGGTAGATAAGCCGACCTCCGTCCCTCCTACTCTATGTCCAGGCTTGTATTTAGTGCGCGAAATCGCCCAAAAGGTCGAGGGGTATCATTTCTCGTATCAAAAAAAGAGAGGGAGAGGTCCTTGGGATAGCTATGAGGAATTAAGAGACGAATATTTACCTATCTTGCGCACTAAGCTCGAGGAGCTATTCGACTATAATAAGCCCTTCGTTCAGGCTGAAAAAACAGACCCATGTCGCTATTGCTCTTTTGCTACAGTCTGTCATCGGCACAATATCTCCAAGTATTAGGATTGGTGGGTATGATCTACGTAAGGAGTAGGTGCTGTCACTAACCTCGAAGAAATAGCCTCGCAATGGACTGATCTCCTTTTGCGAGGCTGTTTATCTAATATTTTCGTTGTCGTTCACTCGTTAGTGTACAGTCGTTCACTCGTTGGTGTACACTTGTCCACTGCTTACTGGACATTATGCAATTTTAGGGGAGAGGGAAATCGTTTCCCTATTGAGGGGCGTAGTGCTCTATTTCTGCTGTTAGATCTCGAGTACCCAGACAAGTCGATGCCGACTAAATTATGTGCGTAACGTATGATTACAGATGCCGGCAATTGATGGAATAATGGTAACTTTGCTACTACGATACGATGAAAAGTCTTCGAACGCACCGACTCTCTTGGGGCTGGCTACTCGTGTTGGCCATGTCTCTCTGTGCCCTAACGACTACGATGTTGCAGGCGCAGAGTAGCGGTGTACCCAGTCAGCAGAGTATCGCCAAGACCTTATCTCTGAGGATTAAGCCCCGTACGATTACTTTCGAGCGCCCTATTGCGGGCGACCCCATCAAGATAAATAATGGAGCCACTGTCCTGATACAGGACGGCGCTATACGTGGTGTACTCAATCCGGAGAAAGGCTCTAGTCCGATAAAACTAACGCCAAGTGTCCCCATCACAGGCGATCTGGAACGTCGGCAAAAGCCCATCCCCGCCATAGAGATGCGTGTCCTCGGGCAATCGATATACCTAGACCGTCAGGTAGAGCTTCTCGTGGTCCAAGACCTCACGGGGCGTAGTATCAAGACCCTCGTCAAAGGCCATAAGATGAGCCTCGAGGACTTGCGACCAGGGGTGTACATTGTACGGGTACAGGACAAGGGAATTGCCCATACCTCCAAATTCATCCTAAGATAAACATAGATGTCAAGACTTTTAGCTCAGGTCCTGCCTGTAGACTCTAGCGCTGTCGAGAGCGCCAACTCCATCGTAGCGGGTATGACTGCCCCCGTATTGACAGAGAAAAACTTCCAACTCGAACGCCTCCTGCACGAGTGGGGCGAAGCCTTCGTGAACTTCGGTATCCGTGTTGTGCTGGCAGTGTTGCTTTTCTTTGTGGGAGCTTGGCTAATCAAGCGTCTACGTCGCTTCATCGAAAGAATCCTCCTCAGGCGTCAGATAGAGGGCGTGGCCATATCGCTCATCAATTCTATCGTCGTGGCTCTACTCTATATCGCTCTAGGTATCGGTATCGCCAGTACGCTAGGGGTGCAGAGCGTGAGCTTCGCTGCCATCCTCGCCTCTATGGGCTTGGCTATCGGTATGGCGCTCAGCGGACAGCTACAGAATTTGGCCGGAGGGGTTATCATAGTCCTAACTAAGCCCTTCAGCATAGGTAACTATATCGAGGCACAGGGGGTGCAGGGGAGCGTACGCTCCGTTACTCTCTTTCATACGATTATCACGACCCCCGAGAACAAAGTCATTTACATCCCCA
>CAMBHQ010000175.1 GCA_945867245.1 uncultured Porphyromonas sp. | reverse complement strand
TAGGCACTACGCCCTCGGGATAGATTGGCATGGGCTGCTCCTGTCCATATTCGTCTAGGGCCACATAGCTATCCTGGGTAGCCTTGGCATTAGGCTTGTAACCGGTCTTGGTAGCCTGCATCAACTGCATCAGCTCCCCCTTGCGCCCTGGTGCAATATGCTTACGATTGGTCTCGACGCTAGGCAAACCTATAGAATCGAGACTAGCGGGCTTCTCCATAGAGATAATAGCCTCGGCTAGCTCGCGTACTACGGGACCAGCCATCGAACCACCACCTGCAGCAAATTCGGGGCTAGGCTGACGCACTACGACCATCAGCGTATAACGTGGGCTTTCACTCGGGAAGAAGCCACAGAAAGATACCTGATGTCGCTTGCCATCGGGACCGTGATAGCTACCACCGAGTGCTAGCTGTGCTGTACCACTCTTACCACTAACGGCCACCACCTTGCTACGTACACGCTTACCTGTGCCGTCGGTAACTACCTTCTGTAGCATGCTCTGCATCGCTTGTATACTCTCGGGCTTGGCAATGCGTTCGCGCACGACAGTTGGTTTATACTCCTGCACCATACGCCCATCCTTGTCTGTAACATGCGACACTATGTAGGGACGTAGTAGCTTGCCTCCATTAGCTATGGCATTGAAGAAGGCCGCCGTATAGAGAGGGGGTATCTGAGTCTCATAACCATAACTCATCCAGGCTAGTGTAGTACCATACCAGTTGCTCTGATTTGGCATACGTATCTCAGCCCGAGCGCCACCAGGAATCTCTCGTAGGGTGAGGTCGTCCCCGAACCCGAGCGCACGGACGCGCTTGACGTACTCGGAGGGACGCGAAGCAAAGTTCTGCAGGATAATTTTGGCAACACCCACATTGCTAGAACGCTCTATGACCTGCGAGGCCGTAATCTCGCCATAGCCACCACTGCCAGCGTTATGGTCTCGTACGGTACGCCCACTGACAGTGAGCGTGCCATTGCCCACGTCGATGATATCGTCGGGCCTTACCATACCTGCATCAAGCGCTACGAGCATCGATGCGACCTTGAAGGTAGAGCCAGGCTCACTTAGGTCACTGACAGCGAAGTTCTGCGCCTCGGTATAACCATCTCCAGCTGAGTTGCGGGCTAGATTAGCAATAGCAAGCACCTTAGCAGTCGCCACATCGAGGAGGATGGCCGTACCACTAGCGGCTTTGAGCTGCCCCAGCTGTTTGCGCATGATACGCTCCAGCTGATTCTGTATATCCATGTCTATAGTCGTATATACCGAGTAGCCATCAATAGCTGGCTCTACGACCACATTGTTGGTGCTCTTGGCTGCAGCAACAGAGAGACCTCGTCCACTCTTACCTCTCAGTAGCGTATCTAGCCCCTTCTCTATACCATTCTTACCTTGTGATAGGCCTCCCTCCTGCTCGCCATACACATTGCCAATAGTACGGTGCGCCAGGGAACCGAAGGGGTAGAAACGCTTCGAGCGCATCTTGGGTGGCGTTATTATCTTGGACAACAGACCTGGACTTCGTTTGATACCCTTTTTGAGCGTATCTATACGAAGATAAGGCTCGGAACTAACGAGCTCTCGGTAGTGCTGATAACTAATATCTAGGTCAACGACAGAGACGTAGCGTTTTTTATCTCTATAGCCCTTACGCCAACGCTCTCGTATTTGGTCCTTATTGAGTGTTACCCCCTGGTCTGCATAGAGGGAAACGAGGAGATCAGCGAAGCGATCTAGATCGGCCGACAGTTGTGCTGAAACAGAGTCTCTGTAGTGCTTCTCTTTCTCATCCTTTGGCTTCTGATGCAGAAAGGCTATGGCATCGGCATTGAAATCGAAATGCAGACGATATACCGGTGCCGTTACAGCTACCGCACGCCCATCCGACGAATAAATAGTCCCACGTATCGGGTCTATGGATATCTCCTTAGGTCTGTTTATCACAGCCCCGGTCTGACGAGCGTTAGCCGCCTGAGGGCTAAACATAAAGAGGACAATCTTACCTAGGGCAAGCAACAGGATCAAGGCAAATAGCCCGCCAACGAAGACAAAGCGCTTCGTCGAACTGGGCATCAAACCCATAATCAAGGCCTCGAGCCCTGAGAGAATCTGACGATATATAAACACGCCCCCCCGCCCTATCGCCTTGAGGGCAGAGAGTATGGGTGATGGCTCGGGAGGTGTCGGGGCCGGACGTTTCTTCTTTTTCTTCTTCCGTGGCGTCTCTGGGGTACTCATAAGATTCAGTCGTGCTTGTTTGTGCTTGTCGTGTCTATTACCTCATAGGGGGGCTTAGTCGGATGCTCTAGATCGAGCTTCAGCGACTCGATGCTAGCCTCAATACTCGTGATACGCTCTAGACGCACAAGCTCTGCCGACATGTACAGTCGTCGATAGCGCAGGTCTTTCAGCTCCTTCTCTTGGGTAGAAACCTCGCGGATAGTGCTGTTGTAGAGCGTATGCCAGTAGGCCGAGAAGATCAAGGTAACGAAGACAAAAGCTACAAAGATTTTGGTGTCGCGAGAGAAACCTTGGACGAAGCGACTCCAATCCTCTGGTGCCGTTGTCTCTCGTGGAGCTACGGGGGGAGTCTCTGTCTGTTCCTCCTCTTCGTCTTCTAAATCCTCATAGTCGTCCTCATCAAGGTCTTCGTCATCCTCTATCGTCTCATCATCGTAGGCAGCCTCGTCGTCCTCATAATCCTCGTACTCGTCGTCATACTCACCGTCGGTGTACTCATACTCGTCGTCGTACTCCTCATCATATGATTCATCGACTTCGTTATCAAGCTCCCCGTCATAGCCCTCGTACTCTGACTCAGCACGACGAGCTAGCTCACGGAGCTCGGGATCCTCGCTATAGTGTTTATCTCTGTTCATTGGTTGCGCCTTGGGCTAAGTGAATATTAAGCGCCTTGCCACTCAGCGACACGTAGCTTAGCCGAGCGTGCTCGGGGGTTACGTGCCAGCTCCTCTGCCGAAGCCATCACCGGCTTACGCGTAACGAGACGCCAAGGAGAACGAGCTGCTCCGTATATCTGATCCTGCGCCTGATCATCTGAGCTGGTACGTAAAAAATTCTTGACAATACGATCCTCTAGCGAGTGGTAGGTCATTACCACTAGACGCCCGCCAGGACGCAGGATCTTTCGGGTAGCCTCTAGCATCTCGCGCAGGGCTGAGAGCTCGTCATTGACCTCTATGCGCAGGGCCTGGAAGAGCATACTTAGTTGCTTCTTTTCCTCCTTGGGGCTAATGCAGGGGCGCACCACCTCCAGAAGATCCCCAATGGTATTCAGGGGACCTTCGCTACGTGCTGCTACGATGCGCTTGGCTATCTGTCGGCT
>CAMBHQ010000174.1 GCA_945867245.1 uncultured Porphyromonas sp. | reverse complement strand
CGCCAATGCTGAGGGCACGGAGCATCTCCTCCTCGCTCATAGCGGCCTCGTGTAGGTACGAGCGGGTGATACGCCCTACCTTGCGGTGTATGAGTCGCTCGTCGCCAGCGAAGTCGTAGTCTACGCCCACATCGACGACACGTATAGCGATGCCGTGCTGACGGGCTAGGTAACAGACCCCTGCTCCCCCCGAGAGCATATTGTAGACGACTTGCCAGGTAACCTCCTTGGGGCTCTTGCTGATGCCCTCCTCTACGATGCCGTGGTCGGCACAGAATATGATATTATACGGATTGTGCAGTGTCGGAGTGAGGGTCTGCTGTATCTGCCCTAGGCGTAGGGCCAGCCACTCGAGCGTACCTAGCGAGCCCAGAGGTTTGCTGAGGTGGTCAATCTTGTATTGCAAGCGCTCAGCCCACTCGGGGGCGAGGGGGGCGATGTCGTAAGTCCTCATTCTAAACTTGTTTCTTATTGCTATTTCACGCGCATCGGTATGCCGCTAACCATCAGGGTAAGGGCATCGGCACGCTCTGCGATATACTGATTAAGCCAGCCCTGTAGTGCCGTGAAGCGACGCTGTACGGCATCGACGCTAACACCCCCCATGCCAATCTCGTTGCTGACGATATAGAGCCGAGTGTCGAGCGCTGCTAGGCGGTCGAATTCTTCTTTCAGTAGGCTGAGGGCTGGCTCTACCTCGGCACCGTTGTCGAAGAAGTAGTTCGTCGCCCATAGCGTAACGCAGTCGAGTAGGACAGTGCGCCCTGTGAGCGGATGGCGGGAGGGATATTTCTCTTCCTCTATATTGCACCACTCGGGGCCACGTCGCTCCTGATGCAGGCGTACACGCTCGCGGAACTCTTCGTCCCATATGCGTGCCGTAGCCAGATATACGGGCTGGCTACTATCGGCTAGGACGAGGCGCTCGGCATAGCTACTCTTGCCACTACGTTCGCCGCCTGTTATTAGGTGGATGTATGCCATATTTATGCTTCGTTGTCGTCCTGTCGCTTGCTGGCCTCGCTTAGGTAGTCGGTGATAGGGGCGTCCCGAAGGTCCCGCATCAGTACGAGGTGTCGTGCGGTCATTTGGCTCAGTAGGTTGCGCAGGTAGAGCTTCTGCCAGTTGTCTAGTTGGTAGGTCAATAGCTGGGTAACCTCTCGGAGGTCGGGGAATACCTTCATCAGCTCGGTGCGCCCTAGGGGGGTTAGTTGGACGAGCTTCTGTCGCTTGTCCACAGGGTCGTCCATCTCGATGACTAGCCCTAGCCTAGCTAGGCGGCGGAGCATCTCGTTGCCGGTGCTACGCTCTAGTGCGTTGCGGGTATTGAGCTCGGTCTTGGTTAGTCTACCGGAGCTTAGTAGGCTCACGAGGTACGAATACTCCTCCTCGGTATTGAAGAGCCTCTCTTGGAAGGCTTTTTTGGTATAATGTCTAGATACTCGGTAGAGTAGGCTAAGCATCTGGGCGATGGTAGCTTCGTCCGAACTCGGCGTATGGCTTACCTCCTCCTGTTGCTGGTCTAGGCGTAGGCTGAGCGCATAGCTAAGGAAAGCATCGAGCCCCATCTCATCGGCGTTGGGGACCGTCGCCTCGAAGCTGTCGAGTAGCTCTACGAGTTCTAATAGTAGGCGTTTGGTTTTCATCGGCTAAGGGCATATACACCGCCAGGCATGGCGCATATATGGCCGTCGAGCTCTAGCTCGAAGAGCTCTGCGCTCACCTCAGCTACGGTCATGCCTGTCTGGCGTACTATATCATTGAGTTGGATAGGCTGTGCTCGGGCTATCAGCTCATATATGGCGTTGTCTATCGGGCGTAGCTCTGGGGCGAAGTCGAGCGTAGCCTGCAAGGCCTCGCCTCGTTGCTCCCAGCCCATCATACGGGCAATATCGGCACCACTGCAGACCAATACTCCGGTCATCTGACTGATAAGCTGATTGCAACCCTCGCTATAGCGGTCGCCTACACGGCCCGGCACTACCAAGACCTCGCGGTCGTAGTCGCGCGCTAGCTCGGCCGTTATAAGAGAGCCACTCTTGAGACCTGCCTCTATGATGAGCGTCGCCTCGGTAAGTCCTGCTATAATGCGATTGCGCCCGACGAAGTTGTACCTATCAGGGTTGGTACCAGGCGGATATTCGCTGACCCAGGCGCCCTCTAGTAGTATCTCCATGGCCGTGGCCCTATGTACAGCGGGGTAGATGCGGTCGAAGCCATGGGCCAGCACCGCTACCGTAGGCATCCCCAACTCTAGAGCCTTGCGGTGGGCACTAATGTCTACGCCATAGGCGAGTCCGCTCACGACCAGAGTCTTGGGCTCTATGACCTGCAACTCGCGCAATAGGCGGTCGGTCATCGTCTGGCCGTAACTGCTGATATTGCGTGTGCCTACGACACTGAGGCTTAGACTACTATCCCAGCTACGATATGCCCCCTTGACGTAGAGGACGACAGGTGCATCTACACACTCGCGGAGCCTAGAGGGGTAGTCCTCGTCCCCTACGAAGTAAAGCTCTACCCCCTCGTCTAGGCACCACTGAGCGATGCGCTGAGCCTCGCGCCATAGCTCGGGGCGGAAGAGCTCTCTGAGGATACGCTCCTGTACTCGGGGGAATAGGCGACGCAGCTGCTCGGGTCCAGCAAAGAGTGCCTCCACCGAGCCCGCTCGCTCTAGGAATAGGCGTGCGTAGCGTGGCCCTATATACTTGGCTTGGGCCAGGGCAATGCGTGGGGTGAGGTACTCTAGGCTCTTGGTAGACATGGCTTAGGCGGCTTGGTCTGGTATGGGTGTAGCGGGTTGTGCGGGCTGTGGCAGGCGCTTGCCGTAGAAGAGGGTATCGAGGTAGGCATTGCTCCGGAGCATACGTACCAATAGGAGTGTAGCCCCGATAACGACTAGGGCGTAGGCGCTAGCGCAGAGGGCCTCTATGAGGAATATACGCTCATCGTCCTGTATCCCCTTGAGGTACTTGCCGACGGCAGGGAGCGAGAAGAGAAGGAAGTAATGCGTCAGATAAATCGTGCGGCTCTCGCGTCCGAGGTAGGCCCAGAACGCATTGAGCCGGCTCGTGCCATTACCTAGGCGCTTGGCCGTGGCATAGGCCATGATAAGTCCGGATATCGAGGCGGGGATGCCCCCGAGCACCGCCTGCGCTGTCGTCTCTCGGTAGATACAAGCGAAAAAGACAAGGGCCGCAACAGCCTGCGCCTGCGTAGAGCTGATCAAGCGCTCTAGGGCTTGATACCTGCCGGCGAAGTAGCCGAGGAGGAAATACTGATATAGGTAATTCATCTTGCCCCAGCTAAGCGCCTCCCAGCTACTAGGGTGTAGGCGTTCCCATGGTGCGTCAACGAGCTGT
>CAMBHQ010000173.1 GCA_945867245.1 uncultured Porphyromonas sp. | reverse complement strand
TAGCAGGAAGTCGCTCAGTACGTTCATGTAGTTGTTGAAAGCATCGTAGGCCGATGTATAGGGGCTGAAGCCTTGGCTAGAGCTCCCCGTATTCATATAATACAGGTGGTCTGCACTCTGTAGATATAGCCAATCCTGTAGGAGGCGTCTGTCTTTGATAGCACGTACACGTTCGCCCCACTGGCTGAGCTTCTCCACGACGCCACGCTGTAGCACGTTGCCGAGCCAAACGTTGGTACTCTTCTCCTCGCCAGATAGCGTGATGGGGTTGTTTACAGAGATACGGTCTACAGACCTGTGCTCTGCGATGAGCTGGCTTGGTGTAGCAAAGCTCAGCTCCTGCCCCTCGGCGAGCATCGGTAGTGCGCGGAAGAAGTCGAAAATCCCCGTCTCCTTGCGGTGCATAGCTCCGAGGACTTCGTAGTTCATATATAATAAGGCGAAGTCCTCTCCCTCTGCCTGCCACTTGATGCGACTAATAATTTTGTCAGCTGTAACCGGATACTCGGGTGAGCCATAATTGGTGAAGTGCTGTGTGATGACTTCGCTGAGAGCTGCGTTTCGCATCAGTAGGCGCCGCGGCTTCTCCGTGTTTGCCTCATAGACGTAGTTGGGGCTCTTCCATCCTAGGACGTGCTTAGCCCCCTCGGTGATAACGCCCTCGAAGCCCAGCTCTGTGGCCAACTCCCCGATACTGTCGTTGTAGAGTAACTCTGTATTGCATAGGATGCGCGAGGGGGCTACACCGAAGAGCTCCTCTATCTTTTTGCGCTGCATGCGTATCTGAGCCTTCCACTCGGTCGGGTCGTAGATAGCAGTCAGGGAGTGTGCATAGGTTTCGGCGAGGAACTCTACGCGCCCAGTGGCGGCTAGCTCCTTGAAGCTCTCGATAATCTCGGGCTTGTCGTACTCCATCTGCTCGATGGCAAGGCCAGAGATACTATAGCTTACACAGAAGTCTGGGTAGCTATTGAGTAGCTCTAGTATAAGGCGGTTAGCGGGGATGTAGCACTCCTCGGCAATGCGCTTGAATATCTCGGTATTCTGATAATCATCAGGATAATAGTGCTCGTTGCCGATGTCGAAGAAACGATAGCGACGTAGGCGATAAGGCTGGTGTATCTGGAAGCAAAGACAAACCTTCTTCATGATATTCTAGTGTATAGTTATTACATTGTTGTTTATGGGCATAGAGTGTCGTAGATGGCTCGGACTTTACGTCCTGCATCAACCCAAGTGATGGCGTTCACCTCGCGGAGGCCCTCCTCTCGGAGGAAGGCATGCATCTCGGGGTAAGAGATGAGCGCATAGATAGCGTCTGCCATGGCCTCTACATCCCAATAGTCCACCTTAACGGCATAATTGAGAATCTCAGCACAGCCGCTCTGGTAGCTGATAATAGAGGGGACACCGCACTGCATTGCCTCTAGTGGTGAGATGCCAAAGGGCTCGCTGACGCTCGGCATAACGTAGACGTCGCTACTGCGGAACACTTCGTACACTTGTTGCCCCTTCATAAAGCCTGTGAAGTGAAAGCGGTCGGCGATATTGTAGCGTGCTGCTAGGTTAATCATCTCGTCCATCTTATCCCCACTGCCTGCCATAATGAAGCGTACACCTTCGGGTTTCTTGGCTAGTACTCGGGCGGCAGCCTCTACGAAGTACTCGCAACCCTTCTGCATGGTAATGCGCCCTAGGAAGGTAACAATCTTGTCCTTAACTCCTCGTTTGTCGGGGAGGTTTAGAATTGCTGGCGAGAGGGGGGTAACGGCATTGTGTACCGTGGTAACCTTGCGTGGGTCTTGGTGGTACTTCTCTATCACTGTGCGGCGTGTTAGGTCGCTCACGGTGATGATATGGTCAGCCTGATTCATCCCATCCATCTCGATGGCAAAGACTGTCGGGTTTACGTTACCACGGCTTCTGTCGAAGTCGGTAGCATGCACATGTACGACCAGGGGCTTGCCTGTAATTTGCTTGGCATGGATACCCGCAGGATAGGTAAGCCAGTCGTGCGAGTGGATAATGTCTACCTCCTCGGCACGGGCTATTACTCCGGCTACGATGGAGTAGTTGTTGATTTCCTCGAGGAGATTGTCGGGATACTTACCGGAGAACTCTATGCAGCCTAGGTCGTCGGTGCGCCGGTAGCTAAAGTCTGCATATATATGGTCTCGTAGGTGGTAATACTGCTCGGGTGTCATTTTGCGCTCTAGGCGCTCACGCACATAGTCAGGGGCTACATCCTTGTAAACGATAGGGGTATTGCCAGCGCCGATGATGCGCAGGAAGCTAGTGTCCTCGTCTCCACTTGGTTTGGGGATGACAAAGGTAATATCCATGTCTGCCTGCTCGGCCATGCCCTGAGTAAGTCCGTAGCTTGCTGTCCCTAGACCTCCTAATATATGTGGGGGAAACTCCCATCCAAACATAAGTGCTTTCATTCGCTATACTAATCGTTTAGGTCGTAACTAATAATAGGGTTCACATCGGGGTATTGCTGCTTGCTACGCTCTAGTAGAGCTAGTGAGCGCAGTATTTCGCCTACATTCATGGCCAGAGAGATAGCACCACGACCACGATAGGGTGGGTTGCCATCGAATAGCTCGCTGATAGTGCCGATACCATGCTCGTGCACCTCCTCTTCCATACCAATGAGTGTGCGCTCGACGAAGCCGATAGCGCCACGGCCATAGAGGCGTAGATAGGCCTCGAAGTATGGCCCCAGTAGCCACGGCCATACACTGCCATTGTAGTAGCTGTGCTCGCGCTCGCGCTGTGTGCCACAGCACTGTGCCCTGTAGCCGTAGCTATTGGGGCTAAGGCTACGTAGTCCCTTGGGGGTACGTAGCTCTCGGGTAACAATCTCTACGATATTGCGTTGCTCACGTCGGCTAAGCGGAGAGTAGGGTAGGGAGGCTGCGAAGAGCATATTAGGGCGCACGCTGAGGTCGCGCTCGCCAGAGATGGTTACATAGTCGTATAGATAACCATGCTCGTTGGCGAAGACGGAGCGGAAGTTACGCTCTATCAGCTCCTGATAGCGGGCGTATCCTCTACTCTGCCACTGCTCGGGGAGTAGTTCCTTGGTAAACATTAGGGCATTATACCACAGGGCATTGACCTCCACGAGGTAGCCACGGCGTGGGACCACGGCCCGCCAATCTAGCTTGGCGTCCATCCAGCTGAGTGGGCTGCCATCGCCCTCGGCGTAGAGCAGGCCATTCTCGGCTAGCTTTACCTTGTGTGGGGCATGAGGCTCGGTGTGATAGTGTAGCAGGTCTAGTACCAGTTGTCCGTAGAGCTTTCGGGTTTTGTCTAGCCCATAGACCTCGGCAAACTGCTGTACTGCCCAGATGACCC
>CAMBHQ010000172.1 GCA_945867245.1 uncultured Porphyromonas sp. | reverse complement strand
CCCCTCGGCACTACCACTCCTAGGTATGTTGTTTTTCGGCAACCTGCTCAAAGAAAGTGGAGTAACCAAGCGACTAGCCGATACGGCCAAAGGTCCGCTCATCGACACTATTACTATCCTGCTCGGTGTTACTGTAGGAGCCTCTACACAAGCAACAGAATTCCTAACGGGCGACTCTATCAAAATCTTCGCTCTCGGTGCTTTCTCTTTTGTAGTGGCTACCATCTGTGGGATATGCTTCGTTAAGCTATTTAATCTCTTCCTCAAGGATGACAACAAGATTAATCCACTTATCGGTAATGCAGGTGTATCGGCTGTACCAGACTCGGCTCGTATCTCGCAAGTAATTGGTCTAGAGTATGACCCTAGCAACTACCTCCTTATGCACGCCATGGGACCCAACGTAGCGGGTGTTATCGGTTCGGCTGTTGCCGCTGGTATCCTGCTTAGTTTCCTCGGATAAACAGTGGCGTGAAATCCACAAGAGCAAAGCCCCATCGCTATATCAGATAGCGATGGGGCTTCTTCTTTCCTTGTCCCTGATAGAGAGCCTTGCACAATCAGTGAGCACTAATAATCAATGCTATATGCAACATCCGTAAGCTTAGAGCTGCAATAAATCCTGTGCAACGGTCTCATTATTGGGCAAAGGCTTCTAATACTGCATAAGGTTACGAAGCCACGAGGATATACGCAATAACCC
Source organism: uncultured Porphyromonas sp. (assembly GCA_945867245.1). Classification (GTDB taxonomy): domain Bacteria; phylum Bacteroidota; class Bacteroidia; order Bacteroidales; family Porphyromonadaceae; genus Porphyromonas. The sequence goes on along the minus strand of CAMBHQ010000172.1, from coordinate 2,660 downwards.
TGTGTGCAATAGGCTCTCATATCTGCATGCAACAAGGGGATGTAGCCACTTAGCCACATCCCCTTGTCATTTCCATTTATGCTACGGCCTACTAGAAGCCAAACTTACCATTCTGATGCTGCCACTCAGACTGAGGTATTATATTCTCAATAACGTCCCAGTGCTCAGCAATCTTACCAAACTCTACACGGAAGAGGTGAATCTCGGATAACTATCCAAGGAGAACTGGCATACTTGACCAGGGCTGATTAAAAGGGCTTGTGATGTCTTCAGCTGTAGGTTCTCGAAGTCTATTGACAAGTGTAGCACGCCCTGCTCTATCCAGATAAGTTGATAAAACTCGGCCCTATGTGCGATAGTCGTTTGCTTCGCTTTCTCCCATAGATAGTCCAAGGTCTTTGCCTCAATACTTCGAGTGGAGGCATTGAAAGCATATCGTTTAATATCCACTGCACTCATAACAATACAAAGATACAAATACATAGCTCTATAGAGTACGGACTTATTGTACAAGCCTACACTTATTAGAGGAGCTTGCTCGGCACTTTGTCGCGACAGCCACTCCGAGGGGATGGATAATTTTAAGTACCTTTGTTTGTTTTATATATAGAACCCTATCCCGAAGAGTAAGATATACATGTCCGATATACAGAGGATACTCGCTTGCCGTGCCCCATTAGGCGTGATAGCCGTATTGGCTGTCTCGTCCGTGGCTGTACCACTTGGTGCTAGCCGCTATGGTCGTCAGACTGTGCAGAGCCCAATGGCTGACACTATAGCAGTACTACGTGATAGCAGTCGCTTGCTACGTCAGCTAGATAGTACTAGGTCGACAGACAGTAGCAAGCGGACACTCGTCATTGATTCGACCTCCAGACTGAGACAAGCTGTACGTGATAGTCTCGCTAGCAGTACGCTCGATAGTCTAAGCTCTACTGCATCCGTAGGTCTGAGCGATAGTCTACAGAGGACTCCACAGGATAGCCTCGGCAAACAGACAGCCCAGGCAAGTAAATCTGATGCTGGCTTCGACGACATTATCGAGTACAAGGCAAAGGACTCTGTGGTTATGCTTGGCACTAATATGGTGTATATGTTCGGTCCTAGCACGGTAGACTACAAGGACAAAGGCATAGAGGGCGAGTACATGCGTATGAACGTCGATAGCAACCTCGTATATGCCCACTATACACTTGATAGCCTAGGCAATCCTAAGGCCCATCCCAAGTTTAAGGATGGAGGGCAGAGCTATGAGGCCAAGAGTATGAATTACAACTTCAAGACCAGCAAAGGCTTCATCACGGGCGTAGTCACTCAGCAGGGCGAAGGCTATGTAACGGCCGAGAAAACCAAGAAAAGCGATGACGGATGTATGTATATGGAGGGCGGTCGCTACTCTACCTGTAGCAACCACGAGCACCCACACTTCTACCTACAACTAACGCGTGCCAAGGTACGTGCTGGCAAAAACATCGTGGCCGGCCCTAGTTACCTCGTGATTGCAGGGGTCCCCCTGCCTATTGGTCTACCTTTTGGCTTCTTCCCCTTCAGTAGTCGCTACAGCTCGGGCATATTGATGCCGAGCTATGGTGAGGAGACGACACGAGGAATATACTTACGTGAGGGCGGCTATTACTTCGCCATCAACGACTATGTAGACCTCGCCGTGACTGGGGATTGGTATAGCCGTGGCTCATGGGGTGTAAATGCACGCAGCAACTACCGCAAGCGCTACCGATATAATGGTGCACTAAGTGCCAGTTACCTCGTAACCGTCAATGGCGACGAAGATGTAGTGGGCACTTATAGCAAAAGTACGGACTTCCGCATTAGCTGGACGCACAGCCAAGATGCCAAGGCTAATCCTAACCAAACATTCACTGCGAGCGTCAATTACTCCACGAGTAAGTACAACCACAACTCGCTCAATACGCTCTACAACCCAGGAGTCGCCTCGCAGGATACCAAAAGTTCCTCTATAAACTACACACGCACCTTCGCAGGGACGCCCTGGAGTCTGTCTGCATCTATTGATGCTACACAGACCTCGAGGGACCAAATGGTAACGCTTAATTCACCAAATCTCTCGGTGAATATGAGTCGTATCTACCCCTTCAAACGAAAGAACAGAGTCGGTAGCGAACGCTGGTACGAAAAGATTAGCATGAGTTACAGCGCTCAGCTCCGCAATAGCATCCAGACCAAAGAGGACTCTATATTCAAAAAGAATATATTCCGAGACTGGAACAATGGTATCAGCCACTCCATTCCCATATCGGCCTCGTACAAGATACTAGACTATATAGACTTTACACTCAGTGCCAACTACAACGAGCGTTGGTATTCCTACAAGAATATCAAGCGCTACGACGAGACGGAGCAGAAGGTCGTCACAGAGCGTGATTATGGATTCAATCGCGTCTACGACTTCAGCACCTCGGCTAGTCTATCTACGACTATGTACGGCTTTTATAAGCCCTGGAGGATTTTCGGCAACAAACTCAATATGATACGCCACCGCATCACCCCCTCTATAGGCGTTAGTTATCGTCCTGACTTTGGCACGGACTTCTTCGGCTACTACCGCGACCTCAATTATACCAACGCTGCAGGACAGGCTGTACACGAGAATTATAATATCTATGATGGTACGATGTTTG
>CAMBHQ010000171.1 GCA_945867245.1 uncultured Porphyromonas sp. | reverse complement strand
TGGCGTATTGTCAGAGGAGAAAAAAGAGGAGGAAGGGCTATGAAACATTTCACGCTCAAAGAGCTAACACGGACCTCTACGGGGCTAGCCAATACGCCCAATAGTGAGGTCATCAAGCGCCTAGAGACCTTGGTGGAGAAAGTACTCGACCCGCTACGAGAGGAATACGGAGCGCCTATCTACGTGAATAGTGGTTACCGCTCGCCAGAGGTCAATCGTAAGGTCGGGGGCGCTCGCACAAGTCAGCACCTCAAGGGCGAGGCGGTGGACTTCCGCTGTGATGATATGGCTTGGTGCTTCCTGTTTATCAAGACGTATCTGGATTTTGACCAGCTCATCTGGGAGTATGGGAATACAGAACAACCTCAGTGGATACACGTGAGCTACCGAGCCGACGGCAAGAACCGCAGGCAGGTGCTGTATAAGGGCGTAAAGAGGTAGAGGGCGGTGGCTAGTGGTCGGTGCTAGTGAGCCTAGTAGCGATAGTAGCCCTAGTAAGCCTAGTGACTAGATGCTGGTGCTAGTGAGCCTAGTAGCGATAGTGAGCCTAGTAGCTAGTGGGTAGTATGTAGGAATGCCCCCGAGTATTGATTGTGATACTCGGGGGCATTCCTATCGTTTTTTTTGTCGTCGCTCGTACCAACCTGTACGTATTTTGCATAGTATTACCCTAGCGCTCTCGGGCGTGAGGTAGAAGCTAGGCGCTGGGCTATATACGGCCTGTAATACGATATCAAAAAGTGAGTGCTCGGGTCTGTCTGCTAGTCGTCTTAGGACTGCGCTTAGGAGGTCGTCGAACATTCGCTTTTTGTTAGGTTTCATAGGTCTGAGCTGCCGTCCCTCCATCATCGCTTTGATGACAAAGTGTGCCCGCTCTGGGCTGACCCAGTATCGCGAGCTAGGCATCTCTACGAGGGTCTCGAAGAATAACTCTCGTGGGATGCTTTTGTCACCTGCTAGCGTGTGGTATGCACGCAGGAGGTCTCTATTCCGTTCCTCCTCGTATTCGAAAAAACTTCCTTTGTGCTTCATGTTATTATCCTTGTATTTTGCTATTGAATCGAGGAGTGTAGCTGATATCGATACCTGTAATGGCGTGCTTGTCGGTATCGAGAGTGGCTACAAGCGCTATTCGGAACGCCTTGTATGGCGTGCCTGTTATGCCCTCGATAGTGCCGTTGTTTGATGAGGCTATTAGTTCCCAATGCTGGTAGTCCTCGGTGCCGTATAGAGCGCTTTTGACAGTCCCGAGCGGAAAGAATCCCCGAGGTACAAGCTGTCTGATGGTCTTGTATGTATCGGGTGTGCCGATGCGGAAAGGTCTGGATAGGATGATAGCGTTGGTGCTGCTATTGTCCTCGATGTTGTCTATGGAGAAGTCTAGCAAGTCTCCTGTAGCGCTGATGGCGAGAGCCTCTGGGTATGATGGTATAGCCTTGGCGAGGGCTATATCGAGTACGGCCCAGGCACCAGAACGTAGAGAGTACACATAGGCAGGGTCTGCATAGTCTGCCCTAGTAGCAGGTCGGAATAGGACAATACGCTGGTGTCTGTAGTCGTATATCATCTGGCAGGAGGGCAGGATATCTCTGAGCCTAGGTGTGTGTATCTGTCTCTCGGTGTATCCTGCGATGCTTGCCAGCTCGTCTCCTGCTGGTAGTGTAGATAGAAGAGTCGGGGTGTTTATAATAGGGTCGCTGATGGGACGTGCCTCGCTCCCCGATAGCACCATGATGCCCCTATCGGTAGCAAATAGTACAGCGCTATCTGTCTGCGTGATACTCTCTGGGCTTATGCATACGTCTCTGGTGGTGGGGTGCTTGGCGGAGAAGGCTCCGGTATTGTCTACGGATAGAGCCCATACGCCCTCAGTGGTGAAAGCATATAGCGGGAACTGCCCGTACTGCCCCTCACTGATGGCTTTGGTGGCGGAGCTGAGTCCGAGTATTCGTCCTGTGCCGATGGTGTTTATACTACGTGCGGGGAAAAGGAATGGGTTGTTTACTTCGGAGGTGTATATCTTGCCCGTCAGGGGTATGGTGCGCTCGCTGATGGATGCAGGCGTGGGGCGTGGTAGTCCCTCTTGAGGGGTAGTAAGGAATGTCTTGCCGAGGCTAACGAATGCGAATGCCCCGTGTAGCATATCGTGTCGTTGTAGTGGAATGATGTATGCCTGTCCCTCGTCTGTGTGTAACTCTAGCTTGGTGGCGTTTGGGTTTGGGAAGAAGTAATAGAATGCGGTATCGAGGTCGTAGTCGGCCTGAGGGGACTCTAGTATGAGCTGTCTGCCGTTTTCGGACAGGTGTACGAATGCTCGGCAAAGCTTGATATTGCCTCTAGAGGTGTAAGCGGTAGTAAGGTTTAGCGGGAATCCTGCGAATAGTCTACGCTCGAGGTCTGATATGTTTAGCCTATTGTTGTAGACGAAGGCTGTGTTTGGTATAATTCTCTCGTGTGAGCTATAGTCGTCAGTCATCACCTCCTGCGTCTCTAAGGTCTCTAGTCGTCTAGGCTCTATGGGCAGGGTGGTAGGAGTGCTGTATCGGCTTAGCTCTTTGGCAGGGATAGATGCTATATGGTAGAACACAGAAGTCTGTTTGATTTTGTCGTCTATCTTGCCGTCCATGGGCATTCGGACGGTTATATGGCCCTCTGGCGATGAGTTGCTTTGTCTGGCCCAGTCGCTACTATGAGCAGCTTTGGCTACGGATAAGCGTGTCTGAGTCTCGGAGTCGAAAAGCATATAGGAGCGTTTCTCCTCTGGTGTGTACTGCGGGTCTTGGCTGTAAGTGTATATGGGAGCAGATACGAAAACATCCACGCTACGTATGATGTCGCCCCACTGCTCTAGCTCTGCGACAAGTGCGCTACGCGTGTAGGCTATTAGCCTGTATGCTTGAATTTCCCCGATAAATCTACGACTAACATATTCCTCTCTACTGCCATAGATAGCGCCCTGAGAGGTGATGAGTGGATATCCGTCTGTGGGTAGCATCAGTATAGGTGCGGAGTGTTTGATGAGCGAGCCATCATATAGTCTGAGGGCGTATCTAAGGAGGAAGGGCTGGGAGAACATGTTATCTCGAGCAAATTGCCTTGTGATGGGGTTGAGCTGGGAGAATAAAGGGTTGAAGATATCGTCGAACTCTTTCTCTCGGTCTCTCCTTGCAACACCACCTGCGTATGAGGTAAAGTTATGCCAGACGTCAGCGGAGAACTGAATGCCTCTCTCGTTGGCATAACTTAGCCCTAGCTGTAGGTGAGGTGTCGGCAGCTCTGCGCCTAGGTCTCGGTACTGGCCATCCTGATATAGGTAGTAGCGCATACCCTCATCGGTGAGGATAACGAGGGTATTGCCGATGTGT
>CAMBHQ010000170.1 GCA_945867245.1 uncultured Porphyromonas sp. | reverse complement strand
CCTAGCCGCTACGGATATAGAGCATGGTCCTATCGAGTGTCTATTCACCGTAGACGAAGAGACAGGGATGACGGGGGCTATGAACCTCAAGCCTGGCTTCTTCGATGGCAAGATCCTCATCAACCTCGATAGCGAGGACGAGGGCGAGCTCTTCATAGGCTGTGCTGGTGGTATGGGCGTGAAGGCAACCTTCGATGTAGAGTGGAAGCCACTGCACACTACCTTCGAATACTATCGTGTGTCTGTAAGCGGGCTACGTGGTGGACACTCGGGGGGCGATATCCATGTAGGTCTCGGCAATGCCAACAAGCTACTGGCCCGCTACCTCTACGCTGTCGACACGAAGCTCAAGTGGGAGCTATGCGAAATCCTCGGCGGTAACCTACACAACGCTATCCCTCGTGAGGCACACGCCGTCATCGGCATCCTACCCGAGCAAAAGGCTCAGGCTGTAGCGCTACTCAATAAGCTCGCTGCCGACGTTGCCGAGGAGCTCAAGCGTGTAGACCCCAACGTTAAGTTCGCTCTAGAGCCTGTAGCACGCCCCGAGCGTCGCCTCAATCAGGATACCAAGAAGCGTCTAGTACGTGCCCTCTATGCCTGCCCACACGGTGTCCTCGGCATGAGCCACGAGCTAGAGAACCTCGTAGAGACCTCAAACAACCTAGCCTCTATCAAGCTCATCGACGACAAGATTGTCGTAGAGACGAGTCAGCGCAGCTCTACTGAGAGCCTACGTGACAGCACGAGCGAAATGGTACAGAGTGTCTTTACCCTAGCTGGTGCTAGCGTAGAGGTGCGCGACCCATACCCAGGCTGGAAGCCCAACGCAGACTCTGCTATCCTGAAGGTATCCGCCGAGGCATATCGTCGCCTATTCGGCAAGGAGCCCGCTGTCAAGGCCATCCACGCAGGGCTAGAGTGTGGCCTAATACTCGATGTATTCCCTGGCCTAGATATGGTATCCTTCGGGCCTACGCTCCGTGATGTACACTCACCTAATGAGCGCATCGAAATCAAGACCGTAGAGCTCTGGTGGCAGCACCTGCTCGAGGTACTCAAGAGCATCCCTGCCAAGGCCTAATCTGGTAGAGTAGCCAAATAAGTAGAGGCTGTGGTCGGCTTAGTACCGACCACAGCCTCTGTTTTTTGGGGACTAGTCTCCATAAGAGACCGTTGTACGGGCTCCCAACAGACAAGCCTCGGCTTGTCTGTTGGCTAGACTTTGGAGAATGCGGTAATCGCGAGGCGTTAAGACTGAGGGCGAAGGGAGTTTACTCTAGTAAATGACCGAGCCCGAATGTCGCAAACAACGAAGCGAGTGCCGTATTATGCAACAGTCTCCATAAACGATAGGGGTAATTGTAGTACCTTTGCAGCGCAAACTAATAGAACGAATAGATATGATACAACGACTTTATCCCCTGACCTTCGAGCCCCTGCTCAAGGAGATCATCTGGGGCGGACAGGATATTCGTCCTTTCAAGGGACTAGAGCCCAACGAGCAGAAGATTGGCGAGAGCTGGGAAATCTCTCATGTCGATGATAACTACTCGGTAGTCGCTCAGGGTGAGCTACGAGGCGAAAACCTCGACACACTCTTCCACCAGTATGGCGCTCGTCTCGTCGGCGAGAGCGTCCTCAAGCGCTTCCCCGAGCGTTTCCCACTCTTGATTAAGTTCATCGATGCGCAGGACAATCTATCCATACAGGTGCACCCAGACGACACTCTAGGTATGGCCCGCCACAACTCATTCGGCAAGACCGAGATGTGGTACGTCGTGAAGGCTTCGCCCGAGGCCAAGCTCTATAGTGGCTTCAGCAAGCAGTCGAGCCCCGAGGACTATGTACAGCGCATTGCCGAGGGTACTATTATGGACGTTATGCAGGAGTATCAGGTAGAGGCTGGCAACGTCTTCTTCCTCCCTGCTGGCCGTGTACATGCCATCGGTGCAGGTTGCTTCGTAGCCGAGATACAGCAGACTAGCAACATCACCTACCGCATCTACGACTACGACCGCCGTGATGCCCAGGGCAACACCCGTGAGCTACATACAGAGCTCGCCAAGGATGCCATCGACTACACTCTACACGACAGCTACCGCACGGACTATACGCCCATCAAGAACGAGCCTACACACCTAGTGAAGTGTCAGTACTTCGAGACCAACCTCCTCGACCTCGACAGCCCAATGAGCCGAGACTGGAGCGCTCTCGATAGCTTCGTTATCTACATCGTGATGGAGGGCAAGCTCAGCCTAACGGACGATGCCGGCCATACGCTAGAGCTAAAGCAGGGCCAGAGCGTACTCCTCCCTGCCGAGGCTAAGGGCGTAACGCTCCGTCCCGAGGGCAGCTGCAAGCTGATGGAGACCTATATCCCCGAGGCTTAGACCAGGCCTCGCCCACTAGGGGACTATACAGAACAAGGGCTCGGAAAGTAGAGAATGACTTTCCGAGCCCTTACTGTTTGTTGCTCGAGCCTCAGCCTTGGCGACTGCATAGGAATTCCTCGGCTCGCTCTAGGTCCTCGGGCGTATCGATGCCTATAGTAGCACGCTGAGTGTCCATCACTCGGATATGATAGCCGGCCTCTAGCCAGCGCAGTTGCTCCAGGCTCTCGGCCTGCTCTAGAGCGGACATCGGCAGAGCGCCCAGATCGGATAAGATCGTGCTGCGGAAAGCATACAAGCCGATATGCTTGTAATAGGTATGGTGCCGACAGAGCTCCGTCTGCACACTACGCAAGTAAGGGATTACCGAGCGACTGAAGTATAATGCCCTACCCTCGGGACTACGCACCAGCTTAACGCTATTGGGGTCGTGGAGTACTTCGTCTGGGCTGTCCGCTGCGAAGGGCTCGGCCAGCGTCGCTATCTGACAACTAGGGTCCTCGAAGGCAGCCAGCAACTGCTCTATCTGTTCGGGCTGTACGAAGGGTTCGTCGCCCTGTAGGTTGAGTACTATAGCCTCGCCTCGCCCGATACTCTGGTAGGCCTCTATGATGCGGTCTGTGCCCGAGCGGTGCGTCGTAGCCGTCATCACCACCTCGCCCCCGAAGGCACGGACGCAGTCTGCGATACGCTCGTCGTCGGTAGCCACTACTACACGGGCCCCGACACGACTAGCCTGCTCTACGACATGCTGTATCATAGGCTTGCCCCCAAGTAGGGCTAGGGGCTTGCCAGGGAAGCGTGTAGAGGCATAGCGGGCAGGGATAATAATTAGGACATCTTTCATCTCTATAAGAATGCTTGTTATAGTTCTAGTGTCATCCCCTCTTCGACAGACGTAGTATTCGCGAAGAACTCTCGGGGCTGCTCTTCGAAGGGTTTTAGCTTATTGTGTCGTGCCGAATAGTGTCCGATGAG
>CAMBHQ010000169.1 GCA_945867245.1 uncultured Porphyromonas sp. | reverse complement strand
TACAAGAGGTATCAGTACTGCCCTGTGGCTTTTGTATACTGCATGGGCTACGATGTACACTTTGTCAGATAGCAAGCCCAGTTAGGTATCCGAGCCGAAAAAATACACCGTCGCCACCAGTGGTGCCATCAGCCCCCCAATCGTGAATAGACTACGTAGCATCAGACGAAGGCTTGCCTTATCCTTAGCCCCATAATAGCGCCCCGTGAGCGCTTCGCCCGCATAGGCAAAGCCATCCATAAAGTAGCTAAAGGTCAGAAATAACTGCATCAGGAGCGTATTAGCCGCTATGGTCGTCGGGCCGTAAGCGCTACCCGCCTTGATGAAAAACAGATTGATACTACCGAGCATCAGCGTACGCAATAGCAGGTACTTGGCAATATGGATATAAGAGAATACCTCGCTTGCCCCTAGACAATCACGCCATTGCCAAGCCTCGAATAAGTCCCGATGACGCCATAGCGCAGTCCCTAGGAGTATGAGCACAGCCGCATACTGCGCAATAACCGTCCCGAGCGCAATGCCCTCTACGCCCATATCGGCCCAATAGACCAGAGCCACCGAACAGGCGATATTCAGCAGATTGCTGATAATAGTAGTCGCCATAGGCACCACCGTATTCTGCATCCCTATAAACCACGCATTGTACACATAGAGCAGTAGGGCCGCAGGCGCTCCCCAATAGGCTACCCGCAGATAGCGCTCGGCCTCGGGCAATAGACTCGGCGAGCCATCATTGAGCAGGCCTAAGGCTAGGCTGAGGACTGGCGTCAGGGCGATAATCAGCAGCCCTCCTAATAGGGCTATACCCGTACCGACAGCGAACTGCCTACGCTGGGCCTCTCTATCCCCTCGCCCATAGGCCTGTGCCGTAAAGCCCGTAGTGGCCATACGCAGGAAGCCCCAGAGCCAAAAGGTAAAGCTCACGAGCGTCGCTGCCACAGCCACCGAGGCTAGACTCGTAGCGCCCGCTAGTCGCCCCGCAATAGCCGTATCGGCTATTGATAATAGAGGGACACTGATATTAGATATAATGTTGGGTAGGGCTAAGCCCAGTATTCGCTTGTACATATCGTTGGAGAGGAGGGAGCTTGCGCTTAGCGGTTGCTCCGCTAAATAGTCATTATACAAAACAAAGAGAAGTTGCCGAGTGGACAACTTCTCTTCTGAGCCTCTTGTCGGATTCGAACCAACGACCCCGAGATTACAAATCACGTGCTCTGGCCAACTGAGCTAAAGAGGCGAGGTGGGCAAGCGATCTATATCGCACCGCTACGACCTAATACCCTTGCTGCGATCAAACCCTGGGGGAGTCAAAGGGAGCTGGTCGTATAGGACTTACCCGACGACAAAAGTACTACAATTTTCCGAACTAGCAATACCTCGGCAAGTCGTCCCCCATACTTTTTTGAGCCTATTAGCGCTAAGTAGCTGATTTATCACTTACTTACGGAAAGTATAAGACTCTATATTTTTTTTGCTCTCTCCGCTTATATCCCACCAAAAATCGAGCTATTAGCCTCGAAAAGCATCACCTAAGGAGTGAACATCTGTACACCCACGAGTGAACGGGTGTACACTAGCGCGTGAACGAAGCGCATGATATAAGCCTTATAACGTGGCAGCTCTAAATACAATGCCACGCCCCCACTTGACACTAGGGGCGTGGCATCTAGACGAAACAATAACCGGCAATACCGACTATTGGCGTCCGCGTGGTAATATCAGACGATAGCCCTGACCACGTAGACGGATGGTCGTAGCACTGACTGACTCTACGACGAAACTATGCTCGCCTGTTTGATACTTAGCATCCAGTTGCTTCGCTCTAACGTTGAGCTTGATTTGCTCGCCCGCCGTAGGGACTGTAGTCAGAGCCACGAAGAGTTGCTTATCTCCTACCTTAGGATTAGCATTGGCATACAACGTATAGCCCTGCCCACGGCGCTCTACGATCAGAGGCGTGGCCATCTCTTCGTAGGGCGTAGAGTTGGTAGTCTTGTAGAACCCAAACTTATCGGTCGTAGTCGTCTGGCGTACACGTAGGTCTAGCACCCTAGTCTCCTTACCCGCAGATACGAAGCTAATACGTGCATCCCCCTCGTGCCGAGCCTTTATCTGTACGCGTCCATCCTTGGCGATAGTTGCCGACTCTATAGCTCGCTCGGGGTCGTCTAGCTGTAGGCTTAGACCACGCCCGCCCCCTGTAACGCTAACGATATCGGATACTTCGCCAGGTGTCAGTAATAGCTCTGTCTTGCTCAGTGATATATCCGGCGTCTGCACTAGGATATTTAGGCGTCGGCTATGCTCTGCCGTCGTAATCGTAGCATAGGTGCTACCCTCTAGTAAGCCCTGTATCTTGAGGGTATCCTTGACTATCGTTACACGAGCAATAGTAGGGTCAGCTACCGAGGCTTCGTACTTCTTATTCCCCCCGCGCAAGATTATCTTCTTCTCGGCAAGTGCAGGCAGGCTAGCCTCTGTCAGGTCGGTAGTCTCCCCGATGACTAGAGGAGCGGTCGTATCCGCATCGTTTTGGCAACTAGTGCCTAGGGCTAGGAATAGGCTTAGGGCCGTTGCTAGGTACGTTAACTTATATATCTGTTTCATTATCTCTGTGTCTTAGTGCTTAGTTTACGCTCAGGTTGTAGGTCAGTATATACACGCGGTCCTCGCTCTCCTTGACCTCCACTTGTAGGACGTGTTCCCCCTGTGTGAGCGTCAATGTCTTATCGTTATTAGGCGTTACGCTTTGTCCGTCTAGGAAGTAGGTAAAGCTGGCCGTATCGCTATGTAACTCGTTATAGTATAGAGCTAGAGTCGTAGAGCAACGGCCATCACTCTTGATGGTGCGGAGGTAGGGCGTGCGTCCCTCCTCGTCTTGGCTAGTCGTCAGAGCTAGGGTGCGTATTGTAGTGGTCGTCCAATCCGAGGTAGAGCCCCCCTGTGTTACCCTTAGCTTAACAGAATACTCGGTATTAGGCTTTAGTCCTGCTACGAGCTGCTTCCCTGTCGTAGAGGTATAAGTCTGGCCATTTACCTCTAGCTCGTAGCTAGCACCAGACACTGCTGTCCAGTTAATCTCTAGTTCACGCTGATGCGCTGTAGCCGTAGGCGCTGCAGGGGCAGACACCTTAGGGGCCTCAGCCGTGAGCGAGAAGTCGTCTAGGTAAAGACGAGGAGCATCACTATCACCACTAGGCACATTGATAACTAGTGCCAAGGTTTGAGCATGGGCGGGAGATACGATCGTGAACTTCACTTCTTGCCATTCAGTCGTTATCTTCACTCCAGGATATGCCCTAAATTCTGGCTGTGTCGTTTCCGTACGTCCATTACCTCTCCAAGTGAAGTTTATCGGTCTTAGAGTACGTGTGTA
>CAMBHQ010000168.1 GCA_945867245.1 uncultured Porphyromonas sp. | reverse complement strand
ACCACTAAACACTAAACCCTATACAATTATGGAGATAACGACACTGACACACTGCCCAGTGTTGGGCGCACCTTACAGCGAGATAGCCGATAGCCTTATCAAGGCGCTCGCTGGCAACTTCGAATACGACCTCGACAGAGAGCGTGGCGAGTGGATAGACGAAATAAGCCAAGTCTACCCGAACGGCAAAGAGCTAGTAGCATTCGTCGATGACGGGCAATTCACAATGTACGTCGATGAAGAGGAATACCGACTGCCCTACCAAGAAGAGCGACGGATATATGCCTTTATGGACAGGGAGGAAGACCGAGTAACCCGTGATACCGAATGGAACGCACGCCAAGCACAGCTCGAATATGAGTACGATTGCTGGTGCTACGACCACTCAAGACTATAAACACTAATCATACCTAAGATATGAACGCAAAAGAAAAAGCACAGCGCCGAGCGCGCCTAGAGTACTGCCAGACGGCTAGCAAGTTCGCAAGCCTCGTAAGCGTCCTATTAGCCTTTGGGGCTATCATAGCTCTGACAGGGTTAGAGCATTGGGACGAGGGCAATCCACTACTAGCGATAGGGCTTATCCTGATGAGCCTAATAGCCAGAGCGTACGAGAGCAACAAAGACCACGAGATACGCTGCCTCGAGGACGAACTAACACGGATATAACAGACAAAGCCTATGAAATCACGGAAAGCCGAATATTACCTGACAGGTGAGGATATAGAGGTGCTAAAGGCCGACGAAAGCTCAGAAAAGGTGAGCGCTTACCCAGTAGATATTGTCGAGGAAGCCGTAGACCTAGCATATACAGATGGCTACAACACCGCCCTCGAGGACCTTATGAGTTATGGCATCGAGGCACTGCGCAATCAAGCGCGAGACCTCAAGTATTAAACACCAATCACAGAGCAATGACAACACTAAAACGCAAGCTCGCCCTTTGGCTTTGCCCTGAGCTAGGCGAGGAGCTAGCAGAGAGCAAGAAGGATATAACGTGGCTTATGTATAAGCTCAAAAGCACCTACGAGACACTAGCCCTCACCAAGGGAGCGCTACAGGCGACAGAGCAAGCCCTAGCCAAGGCGCAACAGGAAAACCTTCAGCTCATTGCCGAGCTAAGCATCAAGGAAAAGGCGAGCAAAAAGGCGCACAAGTACAAACTACACAAGCCACGCAAAGTCTGACCACTGACCACTGACCACTAATAACTATATATAATATGAGTACAACAGCCACACAGGTAGCCGTGCAGAGCGCTACCAAGCAAGCACCTAGCCTGAAAGCCTTCAACCAAACAATTACGAGCGACCGAATGCAGCAGTACCTCGTGCAGGTGCTGGCGGAGCGCAAGGCTTCATTCGTGAATAACATCGTATCGCTCGTAGCCAACAATGCGATGCTACAGCAGTGCGAGCCTCTGACGGTTATCTACGCTGGGATGAAAGCCACCGCCCTAGGGCTACCACTCGACCCCAACCTCGGGCAGGCTTACGTTATTCCTTACCGCAACGGCAAGGGCGGTAACGTGCAGGCGCAATTCCAAATCGGATACAAGGGCTTCATTCAGCTAGCTATTCGCTCGGGGCAGTTCAAGACACTCAACGTTACCGAGATTAAGGAGGGCGAGATGCAGGACTTTGACCTCCTGACGGGCGCAATGAAATTCAAAGCCAAACCCGACCGACACCAACTAGCGACAATCGGTTACGCCGCCTACTTCGAGCTAACCAACGGCTTTAACAAGAGCTTCTATATGACCGAGGCCGAGGTTATCGAACACGCACAACGGCACAGCAAGTCTTTTAACTCTGGTCCGTGGAAGACTGACTTTGAGACGATGGCAAAAAAGACCGTCCTCAAGCTACTACTCAACCGCTTTGCGCCCCTTAGCGTAGAGATGGCGCAGGCAGTGCAGGCTGACCAAGCAGTCTTTAGAAAGAGCGAAAACGCCCCCGAGTACGTAGACTCACCCTTCAATGACCTAGCCGAGGACGCTAGCTACACCGAGGTAGCCGAGGAGGGCGAATTAGACCTCGACACCGCCAAGGCTTTACTATTTGCCTCTAGCAGCACCGAGGAGCTAGAGGCGAATTGGAACGCCCTACCCGCCAAGCTCAAGCAAGACCGAGAGCTAATGCAGGAGGTACGAGAATACAAACTAAAACTAAGCACAGCACCAAGCAATGATGAACTACCATTCACTGACTAAGTCGCCCGTCATCTTCAGCGAGGCGAATCACAGCTACACGATTGAGGGGCGCCAGCTATCTGGCGTTACCTCTATCCTGAGTGCCGTTATTTTCCACGACAAGTACGAGGGTGTTCCTCAGCACGTACTAGACACGGCCGCTCAGCGTGGCACAGAGATACACGCACGTTGTGCCGAGATTGACCTATTCGACAGCACGGAGGCTAGCGCCTACGACCGACCCGAGGTCAAGAATTACATCAAGCTCAAGGCGCAGCACGGCATCGAGATAATAGCCAACGAGTACCTCGTCAGCGACGAGCAACAGGTCGCTACGATGATTGACGCAGTAGACGCTCGTGGCAATCTGTACGACATCAAGACCACGGCACAGCTCGATACCGAATACCTCAGCTGGCAGTTATCCATCGGAGCTTACCTATTCGAGCTACAAAACCCCGAGTTGCAGGTCGGACGGCTTTATGGTATTTGGCTCAGGGGCGACCGAGCCGAGCTAGTAGAGGTAGAGAGACGCTCAGCCGAGGAGGTCAGAGAGCTACTACTCGACTACGCCCACGGCATCGTACGCACGGAGGCTTTGCCCGACGAGCTAGCAGAGCCAAACAATGTAGCCCTTAGGATGGTACACGATTACGAGCGTGAGCTAGCCTACTTCAAACAGGTGATGGACCTCATCGAGCAGGAGAAGGCACGAGCGCTAGACACCTTGCGCCAGACGATGGAGGAGGCGGGCGTTAAGCAAATCGAAACAGAGCGTATCAAAATCACCCTCGTATCCGAGAGTCGTAGCAAGACCTTTGACTCGACTCGATTCAAAAAGGAACACCCCGACCTTGCCGAGCAATTCCAAAAGGAAACCACACGCAAGGCACACGTCAAAATTACCCTCAGAGGGTAGATAGTGGTCAGCGGTCGGTGAACGGTGGTCAGCCACTAACCACCAGCCACTAGCCACTATTAGGGGGTGCAGAGATAGACTGCCGAGGGTACACGTTCACGTTGCCCTGGTCTAGGTGCGAGCCCTAGCCCCCCAACAAATACTGACCACTAATCACTGACCACTGACCACTACGCCTATGATACTTTGCAAGACTAGACACAAGAAGCTTATGGAGCTACTCGACAGAGCCTCGGCCGAGCTATCAAGTCCAAGGCTAAGCGATATTAGGCGCAAGGACTTAGCGAGGTTGATACAATTAGAGCTTAGATATTACCGAA
>CAMBHQ010000167.1 GCA_945867245.1 uncultured Porphyromonas sp. | reverse complement strand
AAGTAAGCGAACTAAAGACGCTTCGCCCCTCTGACACAGCGGGGGCGGAGCGTCTGCACATTTATATCCAGACTATGCAGATACAACTACAATATCGTATTCCTACCCTCGCCGAGCTACCCGCAGCCGTCGAGTGGTTTGCCGAGGAGGTACTACCCTACGGAGACGTCTTCGCCTTCGATGCCCCTATGGGGACTGGTAAGACGACCTTCATCAAGGCTCTAGTGGAGAGCCTTGGCGTTACGGACGTCATCAACAGCCCGACCTTCTCTATTATCAACGAGTATCGCTCAGACGACTCGGGCGAGCTTATCTACCACTTCGATTGCTACCGCCTAGAGCGCCTAGACGATGCCCTTAACCTCGGTGTAGAGGACTATCTCATGAGCGGTGCCCTCTGCCTCATAGAATGGCCAGACATCATCCGCGAGGTACTGCCTGGGGATACCGTAGAGGTGAGCATTCGCGAGGAAGAGGACGGCGCACGCCTCCTCACTGCTAAGTTTTATCGCAACGAATAGCCATGCAGTACAGCCAGCATATAGAGAATAGAGCCGAGGGTCTACGTGGCTCGATAGAGGTCATCTGTGGCTCGATGTTTAGTGGCAAGACCGAGGAACTGATGCGTCGCCTACGTCGTGCCAAGTTTGCCAATCAGCGTATCGAGGTCTACAAACCTGCCCTCGACACACGCTACGACGAGGTAGAGGTCGTATCGCACGACCGCAATAGCATCAGCTCTACCCCCGTAGAGAGCTCCGCCAGCATCCTACTGATGAGCTCCGAGGTAGATGTCGTAGGCATCGACGAGGCTCAGTTCTTCGACACAGGGCTCATCGCCGTGGCGCAGGAACTAGCCGATAAGGGCGTGCGCGTCATCATAGCAGGGCTCGATATGGACTTCCGCCGTCAGCCCTTCGGCCCGATGGCCGAGCTATGCGCTATTGCCGATTCGGTAGACAAGATACACGCCATCTGCGTAGAGTGTGGCCGCCTAGCCAACTACTCGCACCGCCTCGTCAGCGGAGAGGCCCAGGTCTTACTCGGTGAGGTAAAGGAATACGCCCCACTATGCCGCATCTGTTACAACCGACATAAGCACTAATAACGCCAGACTATGCAAGCAACGAAATCACTACTTATCGCCCTAGGTCTAACGCTAGCGACGACGAGCTGTATCGTCGTTAATAGCAACGACCGCAGCACACGCTACGCAGAATCGAACAAGAAGCAGGCTATGAGCCCCACCCTCGGGGGGAAGCTCTTTACCTCTGCCTGGATACAGCGCTCTGCCGAATATCAAGCGCTCTGCGAGCAAAGCTATGCCCTAGCGACGCTCCGCCTAGACGAAGCACTAAGCCGCAAAGGTGCTAAGCCTCTAGCCATCGTTACAGACATCGATGAGACCGTCCTAGACAACTCGCCCAACTCGGTACACCAGGCTCTGCGTGGCGAGGACTATACCGACAAGAGCTGGGACGAGTGGTGCGACCGCGCCGAGGCTATCCCCTTGGCTGGTGCCCTGCAGTTCTTCCGCTATGCCGACAGCAAGGGCGTGAAGATATTCTACATCAGTAACCGCACCGAGCGCAACCGACAGGGCACGCTACAGAACCTCCGTAGCTACGGCTTTCCACAGGCTACAGACGAGCAGCTAATGCTCCGCACGACGACGAGCGACAAGACCGAACGCCGTCAGCGCGTAGCCTCGGGGCACGAGATAGTGCTACTCCTCGGGGACAATCTGGGCGACTTCGAGCACGTCTTCGACAGCAGTAGCGAGAGCGAACGTGCCGAGGGTGTGCGTGCCTGGAGCCACGAGTTCGGCAAGCGCTTCATCGTCCTCCCCAACCCCAACTATGGCACCTGGGAGAAGGCTATGAATGGAGGCTACCCGAGCCTAGAGGTCAAGGATAGTAAGCTCCGCAGCATCCTCAAAACCTACTAGCCATCACCTAGGAACTAGAGAAAGCCAATCCCCCGCTATGGGCACTCCGCAGAGCGCTACCATAGCGGGGGATTTTGTCATACCTTAGGGCGAGTAGTTAATGCCTAATTTTTCGCCCCCGTTCAGTACTTAGTGTACACTTGTTCACTCGCTAGTATACAGCTGTACACTAGCTACTACACGAGCCACAATCTAGAGCATCTTGAGGGCATCCTTGATGAGCTGTTCCACGGTCGCAGCGGGGCTGGCACCGAGGAGCTGACGTACAGCCTTCTGAGCAGCAGCATCGGGGTAGCCGAGCATACGCAGGGCAGCGACGGCTTCCTCCTGCACCTTAGCTCCGGCTATCTGCACCCCGAGTGTAGCAGCGCCCCCCTCAGCATCGTCCCGTAGCTCCAGTTTGCCCTTGAGCTCTAGTACAATACGCTGTGCCGTCTTGAGGCCTATACCTTTGACCGCCTTGAGGGCATCTACCTGCCCAAGGGCGAGGATGCTATTCAACTCAGCGGGGCTATACTGACTGAGGATAATACGCGCCGTATTGGGGCCAATGCCCGAGACGGAGATGAGGTGGCCGAAGAGCTCCCGCTCGGCATTCGTAGCGAAGCCGTAGAGCAGATGGGCATCCTCTCGTATAATTTGTGTCGTGAGTAGTTTGACCTCGCCTCGCTGGTTAGAGAGATAACTATAGGTATTCAGAGATATGTTCACGAGGTAGCCTACGCCAGCGCAGTCTACGACGACGCTAGTGGGGCTTAGTTCGCTGAGCGAACCACGCAGGTGTGCTATCATTATCTTGCTTGGGATATGATTACTTACGTTTCTTTTTTCCGCCTAATAGCTTACTTATAAGCCAGTTCTGAGTCTTACCAATAACGAAAGCAGAGAGGACTGGCGAGAGGTAGCTGTAGGCTGCAGCTATGTAGGGGATATAGGGCTTGACGCCGGAGACCTTGCGCTCCAGTAGGTCTATAGCACGGGGCTTGGAGGGGCGGACCTCGGAGGCCTTAGACTTCGGAGAGGCACTCCCCTTGACCAGACCTACTAGCGGTGCTATATATCCGAAAGCAGGGATTTTGCTTTGTGCCATATATCCGAAGATTTTTCCGTAGTTGTGCCGCACATATTCGACTCCCTCACGTAGGTCTCCGGTGGCACGCTCAGCCTGCCGCTTAGCCTCATTGTAGCGGAGGGTCAGCGAGAGGTAAGGATTAGGCTCGCCCGAGATGAATGCCTCGCGATAGGGATGCTCCGCACGGAGACCAGACACCTGATTAAGGTTAGTATTGAGGTTATCCGTAGCCAAGTGTACGCGCCTAGCTACACGGGCCTGTACGTGGCTCTCGACACGTCCGCGTAGTAGTACATATATAATGCCTAGCAGTATGTATATCCCCGAGAGAGCGAGGAAGCCGACACCGGTAGAGCCGAATACTCGTCCGAGGATAAATCCGGCAGCGATATTGAGGGTAAAGAGGGCATTGATGCCCACTAGAGCGAGCACGGCCCAGC